>JBDIAV010000122.1:0-7513 GCA_039812645.1 Actinomycetaceae bacterium | reverse complement strand
GCAGGTCGGGCGATTGGAATTGCCCCAATTGGTCAAGAGCTTTTGGAGGGAACGCGGCCGGAACAACAGCGCGTGCTGGCCGCAAACACTGCGGATGCCCTACGTCTCCTACGCGAGTGGGACTAGGGTGCCGAACCGAGCGCAAAATCTAGGAAAACGCTCGTAATCCTCACGTACTCACGTCATGTTTCCCTCATGCATCATGTGCGCGCGTGGAATAATTGGTTATGGCTAGACCAACGTCCAAAGAAGCACTGCTCACCGCCGCATCAACCCAATACGAGAAACTTCAGTCGTTGATCGCTTCGATGAGCGGTATTGAACGCTGCGCGCCACTCGACTACGGTCCTGTTTCACCCAAGAAGGAAGCCCACTGGGATCGCGACAAGAACTTGCGCGACATACTTGTTCATCTCTACGAGTGGCACCAGCTTCTGCTGCGCTGGGTCTCAGCGAATCAGAGTGGCGAGGCTCTGGGCGGCGAGACCGTGCCGTTCCTTCCCTCGCCCTATACCTGGAAGAGCTACGGCCAGCTCAACGTGGAGTTTTGGGAGAAGCACCAGAGAACCTCGGAGGAGGACGCTCGGGCAATGCTCGATGTAAGTCATCGGGAGGTTCTGACGTTGATTGATAGCTTCACCAACGAGGAACTCTTCGAGAAGAAGCACTTCCCCTGGACCGGCACCACGAATCTCGGCTCATACTGTATTTCTGCAACGTCCAGCCACTACGACTGGGCCATGAAGAAGCTCCGCGCGCATCTCAAGGCGGTCAGGACCACGTCCAAATAACCGGCGCGCCGAGTGAGGAGAAATCCATCTCCGTAATCCCGCTTCCCGTGTGTCATAGGTACACAGAGCGCGGGTTTCCGGAGATACATTTTGATGCTGGCAATAGCCAGCGCCCCAAAGGGTGTGAATAAGCTGTACCGATTACGATCATGCCCGGTGACTCACGAGCCACTCTTGGCTCCCTGACCAGCATCACGGGTACAAATCTGAAAACATCGCACACACTGTTGCCACTTGTCTTCCTGCCATTGTGAAACTAGATGGAGCAGTTTTCCTAATTCTCTGTCTGTCAGACTGTGCGTAATACAAAGGTATTAGGTCGCACCGAATGCGCAGTTACCTTGGCCACATAGACGTATCTCCAACAACAAACTATAAAACCAGATTAATGAATAATTTATGATTACATTTGCCGGTGAGGGTGTAGTTGTGTATGAACTATTAAACGGCCCCACTTGTTTCCCGTTCACCCAATCACATCACAAGGGGCCGCAGATGCCGTACATGAAGATCGCCAAAAGAGCACTTGGACTCCTTGTGGTAATCCTAGTAGTTGGAGGAGCTGGAGTATTCCTCTCCAACAGTGGAATTCTTCCCGTTGGTTTTCTGGGAACCTCTAGCGAACGCCATAGCGAGCAGATCATTAAGTCGATCTCTCGCGAGGAACAGATCGCTCTCGTGAGTCTGAGTATCAAAGGCATTGACAAACAGAGCTCAAAGGCAAAACTCTTCGGAAAAGAAGTCGCCGGAACCGATCGGGCTGTTTTTATCCAGTATGGCTTTGACGCTAAGTTGGGAGTTGATGGCAAGGATATTGAGATGACCGAGGTTGGCGAGAACAAACTCCTCGTGACGATCCCAGAGTTCATTTTCATTGGATATGACAATGTGAGTTTCGAAGTAGCGGCGGAGAGCAACGGAGTTTTGAGTTGGACTACACCCAAGATTAATCAAGTCGAAATGATCAATACGATTCTCAACGACGATGCGAAGGACGAGTACGTCAAAGCCAATCAGGATCTTTTAAAGGAACAGACCGAGTTCTTCTACAGCTCAATCATCACAAGTGTAGATCCAGACATTGAGCTTGAATTCGAGTACACCGATGCTCCCATAAACACCAAGTAATGTAGCAACAGTCGTTATGAGCTTTTACTACTAGCAGAGTCGTTACCCATAATTCCGGCCCAGGCCCTACCCCCTCAAACAAGCGCCGGTGCAGCGCCAGGAACTCCACTCAAGTGTCAGATACTCACCCAATATGCTTCTCTTCGATCTCAGCGATTTTATCCGTCAACCCGCACCCAGACTGCCAGCTCGTTTCCACCCGGTTCACGAAACTGGAAACGCCGCCCTCCCGGGAAGTCGAATGGTTCGACGGTGACCACTCCACCCGCAGCCGTGATTGCTGTGCGAGCGGTATCGAGATCCTCCACTTCAAACACTGGCAAAGATGGAATTGGTGGAGCAGCAGATACCGTTTCGAAGGCAACGGTAAATTCGTCCCCCGCGTGAACGTCGATATACGAGTCTCCATAGGCGGTGTTTGGGTAGCCAAACGCGGCGGCCATGAAAGCGGCAGAAGTCGCGCAATCGGATGAGTACATTTCTACAGTGGTGAACTTGATCATGAGTGGACTCTACGGCTTGGCGGGAATATCGTCTTGAACATTTCGGCCACCTAGATTCGGCCATAGAATCGATTCAACAGGCGGAGGGAGGATGATGAGCGAGTATTCGTCGGAACTCGGCCCTATCCCCGGAACATTTCTCTGGAGGGTGACCGCAACCGGTACGGAACACAGAGTTCTTCCTGACGCCGTCATGGACATCATCGTGAACGACGACGCCCTGGTCTTCGCCGGGCCGGACACCACCGCCGATCTCATGACCGTCACGCCGGGGGCAGTGACGTGGGGGTTACGTCTCTCGCCCGGCATGGCACTCGCGCTGCTCGGTGTCGCGGCGGATGAACTCGTCAATCAACGTGTCCGGCTAACGGACCTGGTGGGGGTGCCGTCGTCGTCGATCGATGCCGCACATGTCAATCCTCGGGCGGGGCTTGAACAGATTGCCAGAGATCTCTGGCAACGTTCCGAGCCGGACGTGAGACAGTTGCGACTTGCTCAGTCCCTCGATCAGGCAGCCCACATGGGGTTTGGTGTGCGGCAAATCGCTGATCACCACGGTATGTCCGAGCGCACACTTCGTCGGCTCAGCCATCAGCTGTTCGGTTATGGCCCCAAAGCCCTCATGGCGATTCATCGATTCCAGCGTGCACTGGATCTTGCTCGCTCAGGTGTTTCTCTCGGGGAAGCCGCGGTTCTTGCGAACTATTCCGATCAGGCGCACCTCAGCCGTGAAGCACGGAGGCTTGCTGGGACAACGATGGTCGAGCTGCTTGAGAAATGAGCCAGTGATCGAGGCTATTCCACGGGGCGACTAGCACCCATAAACATGGGTTATCCATACATTCATGAAGATCATCTAAAATTCCCGGGCCGTTTCTCGTCTGCGAAAAACATATCCGCCGAGCACCCGCATTGACGTGCGCATTCGTGAATTGGAAGCATTCCAGATTCCTTAATTTACGCGCAGAAATACGCACAAAAATAGAATTTCCCGCCATTTCAACGATCCTTAATGAACAACTGTCACCCGTGGGACCAAAGGGCTAAGCAACACCTGTCATTTTTCCATAGTGTGCGTAGTAGATAGGCCTCCATATGCTGTTGCGAGGCTCGACGCGCCAATCCAAGGAGCAGAGATGACAGACGTACTTGACAGGAAAGTGGCGGCGCCGAGTGCACGCCCAACTCGGCGTTCCTTCCTCAAATGGTCAGGAGTAGCGGCAGGCGCAGCAACGCTAGTAGCAACAACGACCAACCTTGGAATGCCCGCGGCTGCCAAAGCAGCAATCAACAATCCCGGAATGCTGGATGCGGACAAGACCGTCTGGGATGCCTGCCTGGTTAACTGTCAGAGCCGATGTGCATTCCGGTTCCAGGTCAAAGATGGACAAATTGTTCGTGTCCTGCCTGATAACACCGGGTCTGATGAACTCGGTGACTGAAGCGGCCTGGGTGTGGTGGAGACATGAGTAGACACGGAAGGATGGTCTCATGTCGAATGCACGTAAGTATGATCCCGAGTTGAAGGCACGCGCGGTGCGGATGTATATCGCACGCATGGAGCAAGGAGGGATCTCCCAGGCCAAGGCACGCGCTGAGATTGGTGAACTATTAGATGTTCATCCCGGTGCGTTGAGGAACTGGATCCGGAAGGAATATGGGGAAGGAATCACCCCGCCAGCAGGTGGGGAGCCGATCGATGTGGAGGTGGCCCGGTTACGGCGGGAGAATGCCCAGCTGCGTCAGGCCAACGAAATCCTTAAGACCGCCTCAGCTTTTTTCGCGGCAGCGGAACTCGACCGCAAACTTGGCTCCTAGTGGACTACATTCGCCACCATGCCTCTCGTTTCGGGGTCGAGTCAATCTGTTGCGTGCTCAGTGAGCATGGCCGGGAGATTGCCCCATCGACTTTCTACACGTATCAGGCACGCGGGTTCGGGCCTACCAGCGCCGAGCTGGAAGATGCCTACACCGCCAACGAGTTGTTCGACCTGTGGGTGAAGAACCAGAGAGTGTATGGGCGTCGCAAACTGTATAAGGCCGCGCTGAGAGCGGGGATGGTGATCGGGCGCGACAGGGTTGCTCGGCTCATGAAAATCCTGGGTATTGAGGGGGTTCGTCGCGGTCAACGACCGTGGACGATCACCACCCTCAGGGATGAGAAAGCCTGCCGGTTTGCTGATCACATCCAACGACGCTGGGGCCTACCGGATCGTCCGGATCAATGGTGGGTTGCTGATTTCACCTACGTGTGGACGTTGGAGGGATTTTGCTATGTTTCCTTCATTACGGACGTGTACTCGCGTCATATTCTGGGCTGGCGGGTCCTAGAAACTAAGGACACCGTGCTGGTCTCTTCGGCGTTGGAGCAGGCTCTGTTCACCAGGAGACGTCATGATAGTGCGTTCAGCTCGAAAGGAATTGTTCATCATAGTGATGCCGGGTCTCAATACACCTCGTTGGCTTTCACCAAGGATTTGTTGGATGCCGATATCACTGGGTCGATCGGAACTGTGGGAGATGCCTACGATAACGCGTTGATGGAATCAACGATCGGGCTTTACAAGAGTGAGCTCATCGATTTCAAGCGCCCTTCCTGGGATGACTGGCGCCAAGTCGAGAGAGACACTGCCGAATGGGTCGCTTGGTACAACCATGAACGACTCCACTCCGGGTGCGGGGACATCCCACCCATCGAATACGAAACCCTCTACAATCACACACAAGGCACCATACCCATGGCCGCCTAACACACCACTCCACCAAACCCCGGCCGCTTCAGACCTCCGTAACATCGGTTGCGTGCGTGGACGCAACCAGCGCGAACGCGTCTACTCCGCCGATAGGCTGAAGAAGCCACTCAAGCGAGCTGGGAAGCGCGGCGAAGGCAAATGGGAAGAAATCTCTTGGGAGGAAGCCTTTGACACGATCGCTTCAGAGTTAAAGCGCGTCAAAGAAACCTATGGCAACGAGGCTCTGTGGTACCACTACGGTTCCGGATCCACCGGTGGAAACATCGCCAAGCGCGGTACTTGGCCCCGTCTTCTCAACACTTATGGTGGATATCTCGGGCAATATGGCGACTACTCGACGGCTCAGATCACTGCTTCCTACCCGATGTTCTTTGGAGATAACGGGGCGTCGAATTCTTTGGAGGATGCACAGTTCTCCAAACTGCAGGTGATGTTCGGCAACAATCCGCTGGAAACCCGTATGTCCGGTGGCGGCGAGCTCGGTGTGGTTCAGAAAGTCCGCAAGGATTTTAAGGTCAAAACCATCGTCATTGACCCACGCTACTCGGAAACCGCTCTAGCAGCTGGCGACGAATGGATTCCTGTTCGTCCCATGACAGATGCTGCGCTAGTGGCGGGCATGATCCACGTGATGATGTCGGAGGGACTGCACGATCAGGCCTTCCTGGACAAGTACTGCCTGGGCTTCGACGAGGAGCATATGCCGGAGGGTGTTCCTGCGGGTATGTCCTACCGGGCCTACATCGAAGGCACAGGCCCTGACGGTGTGGAAAAGACTCCGGAGTGGGCCGCTGACATCTGTGGCGTTCCTGCCAACAAGATCCGTCAACTTGCCCGCGAGATCGCTAGCGCCAAACCATGCGCCATTACTCAGGGGTGGGGATTACAACGTAGTTCGGTGGGCGAGAATGCCTCGCGCGCAGTCTTCGTGCTCGCGGCTGCAACAGGCAATATTGGAATCAAAGGCGGCGGCACCGGGGGCCGCGAGGGCAACACGACTCTCAAGGTCAAAGCATTCCCGCTGTTCGACGGCGAAAATCCCCCGGTAGAGACTCAGATCTCCTGTTTTAACTGGCCAGACGCTATCGACCATGGCGAGCAGATGACTGCCACTCATGATGGAGTTAAGGGTAAGGACAAGCTTGATGTGGGCATCAAGCTCATGGTCGTCAATGCTTCAAATACTCTCATCAACCAACACAACGGTATTAAACACACCGAAGAAGTGCTGTCCGATACGAGCAAGTGCGAGTTCATCGTGATCATTGATCATCAGATGACCGCAACTGCGAAGTGGGCCGATATCCTGCTGCCCTCAACCACCAACTTCGAGGAAGGTGGCGATCTGATTCCGGGTGGCAGCTGTGGCGATACTGGCTGGGTTATCTGGTCCGATCAGTCAATCGATCCCCTGTATGACTGCAAGTCTGGATACGAAATGTGTACCGAGATTGCCAAGCGTCTGGGTATCGAAGAGGAATTTACTCAGGGGCGCACTCAGGAGGAGTGGCGCCAATGGTTGTGGGAAGAGTCCAAGAAGGACATTCCCGATCTTCCTTCCCCCGAGGAACTCAAGAAACTCGGCATTTGGCGAAAGCATGCTGAGACTCCACGCATTGCGTTCAAAGACTTCCGTGAGGATCCCGAGGCTAATCCCCTCAAGACTCCTTCTGGCAAGCTGGAAATCTTCTCCCAGAAGATGTACGAGATGAGCCAGACGTGGACCTTCGATGACCCAAAGGATAAGCTCACACCCCTCCCTGAGCAGCTGATGACGTGGGAAGATTGGCAGGAGGCCCGCGAGAACAAGAAGTATCCACTCCAAATCATTGGACACCACTTCAAAGGCCGCACGCATTCCACGTACGCCAATCTGCCGAAGACCAACGAGGCCCATCAGCAGCGCGTATGGATCAACCCGATTGACGCCGAAGAGCGGGGTATCAAGAACGACGACATGGTGGACGTGTTCAACGATCGTGGCCGCATGCGCATCCCCGCACATGTCACACCGCGGATCGTTCCCGGCACATTGTCTATCCCCCAGGGCGCCTGGTACCGGCCCAACAAGGATGGTGTGGACACTGGGGGATGCGTCAACCTGCTCACGAAATACCATCCATCACCATTGGCTAAGGGAAATTCTGCCCATCAAGGCCTGGTCCAGATTGAAAAGTCGAAAGCCTGACGGGCGTTCAAGGTTGAGGAGTTTTTATTATGAGTGAGTCATTCACCACGTCGGGTGCTGGCTATGGGTTCTTGTTTGACCAGACACTATGCAACGGCTGCAAAGCCTGCCAGATCGCCTGCAAAGACAAACACGACCTCCCCCTAGGAG
>JBDIAV010000121.1:0-7643 GCA_039812645.1 Actinomycetaceae bacterium | reverse complement strand
CCACACCAGCAGGCAAAGAAGCCACACCCACACCACACCCGAGAAGTTGCGGATCTCTAGTATGCCAACCCCGCCTGTGTGGCTAGATTACTGGCTTTCCTGGAACTGTCCCGGTGGAGCGACGGACAATAAGTTCCGACTGAAACATCAGCGATCGCGGCGATGACAACATCCCATCAATCAGGCAAACAAGACCCGATACAGCCGCCTCACTCATAGAATGCACGGGCTGACGCAACGTCGTCAACGGCGGATCCGTAAACGCCATCAACGACGAATCATCAAACCCAACAACCGAGACATCATCAGGCACACAACGCCCCGTCGACACACAATAACGAACAACCCCCAAAGCCATAATGTCTGATCCGCATATAATTGCAGTACAGCCTTCTTCAATGAGCTGTGCTGCGGCGGACTGGCCGCCTTCTATAGTAAACAATGTATGTGCGATCCGGACGGGTTCTTTCGGCAAAATTTCCGCCATGCCGTGGGCGAATCCCTGTGCCTTCATGTGTGAAGGAATGAAGCGTGCTGGGCCGAGAGCCAAACCGATCTTTTTATGCCCCAAAGAGGCAAGGTGGCGGACCGCCTGCATCACTGCGGCGGAATCATCCGTAGAAAAATCTGGCGCGGAAATATCGCGATGGTTCCCATTAATGGTGACAAAGGGGATGCGCAGATCCTCAAGATGTTGGTATCGCTCGACACTAGAGGTCATATCTGCGTGAAGACCAGAGACGAAGATGATCCCTGATGCCCGCATATCTGAGAGCGTTTGTACGTAGGCGTCTTCTGTGAAGCCTCCAGCGGTCTGGGTACAGAGAAGTGGTGTGTAGCTATAAGAAGCTAGTGCCGCTTCAATATGCTGGGCAAACAGCGAGAACGTTGGGTTCGTGAGTTCCGGGATGATGACACCAATGAGGCCGGTGGGACGTTCTCGTAAACGCTCCGGACGTTCGTATCCCAAAAGATCGAGTGCCGTGAGTACGGCTTTTCGCGTCGTGGGAGCAACGGTATCTTTACCATTAAGGACCCGGGATACCGTAGCTGTGGAGACACCAGCCTGTTCCGCAATGTCGGACAGTCTAATGCGATCTGACATGCGGTTCTCCAGGTTCATGATGGTTCACAGTACAAAATAGAAAATGCAGGCCGGAGATGGCTCCTCGAGCATTCTGTTATGTCCAGTTTACTTGGACGACCGTTGGGTGTCGTGGAATGCCCAGCGGGAAACAGAGGGTCATTTAAAGGACATCGAGGAAACCATTCTGCAAAATCTTGCAAAGATGAATGCTACAAAAAGAAAAGTCCTTCTTTCGTTGCTTTGAACTAGCTAGTACGCACCTCCTCTTCATTGTTAACCGGGGTCTCCTGGCCAGTTTTGAATCCAAAAAACACCGTTATTTCGCCACAAATTGATGGATAGAGAGAGGTGAACTGGTCGTTGTACGGAATATCTCCCGTCGTCGTCACATCTGTATCCAACGACGACGGTGTCTCGACTTACGAAATTTGTTGCAAAATTTTTCCTAAAACGTAGACCCCGCGTTACCTACTTCGATAGAGTCAGCCCATGTCCTGAGACTCGCACTGTGGCGAACTTAGGCGTGAATCCAAAGGAGTATGCATGATTCAACGGAGAATTGGCCGGAAAGGCCGAGGGGGCTGGAGACAGCGGCTCGCTGCAATTGCAGCACTTGCGGTGACCGGTGGGGGTATCGTTGCCCCCACTCTTGTGTCGCCCGCAGATGCCGCACTTAATGATGATAAAGACACGATTGCTGTCCTCTTTTCCTATCCATGGAACGACATCGCGGAACAATGCGAGACCACCCTAGGGCCGGATGGATACGGGTACGTTCAAACATCCCCTCCTCAGGAACACATCCAAGGGTCCCAGTGGTGGACCTATTACCAGCCAGTTTCTTACGATTTAAACTCACGTCTTGGTACTGAAGCCGAATTTAAATCCATGATTGATCGTTGTAACGCGGCTGGTGTGAAGGTGATTGCGGACGCCGTCGTCAATCACATGTCTGGGTCCCCGGACGGTGGTACAGGCTTCGCTGGAACAGAGTTCACGTACTTCAACTATCCGGGTCTTTACGACGAATCTGATTTCAACAACTACACGGGGCCGGGCGGTCCGGCCGAGCCATGCGACCGTAACATTGAGGACTACACCAATAGGTGGGAAGTTCAGACGTGCCGGCTCGTTGGACTATCGGATCTCAACACGGGTAAACCCGAGGTCCAACAAAAGCTTTCCGGCTATTTGAATAAGCTGGTGGACCTGGGCGTTTCCGGATTCCGGATCGACGCGGTCAAGCACATGCCGGCAGCTGACGTGGAAGCCATCTGGAACGGCGTGGATGATCGCGATGATCTGTACGTTGTGCAGGAAGTGATTCGCGGAGAAGGCGAGCCCATCGCTCCGGAGGAGTATGAGCACATCGGTGACGTGCACGAGTTCACCTACGCCCGTGAGCTGCGCTCTTCTTTCCAGGGCAACACCATTGGTCACCTGTTGGACGACGGCGGCATCGGGCTCACGGACGCCTGGGGCATGCTTCCAACCGAAGATGCGGCTGTGTTCGTAGATAACCACGATACGGAACGCAACGGCGAGACCCTCTCCTATAAGGACGGGCGGGCATACCAGATGGCGCAGGCGTTCACGCTGGCGTGGACGTATGGCTCGCCGTCGATCCAATCTGGGTACGCGTTCACAAACCGGGATGCCGGCCCGGTTCAGGACGAGAATGGCATGGTTGTCAGTCCGTCGAAGGATAACGGCTGGACGTTCATGCACGGCCAGAATTCCGTTGCAAACATGGTCGGATTCCGCAACCATGTGCGTGGCACCGACATCAATCATCAGTGGACCGCCGACGGTAATAACGCCATCGCTTTCGGTCGCGGCGATAAGGGTTTCCTCGCTCTCAACAATGATGCGTCCTCACGTGAGGTATCACTGGAGACTGACCTTCCAGACGGTATCTACTACAACATCTACCAGGCGACAAAGGCAGCGGACGGTGCGTGGAGCGGACCAACGGTGACGGTGTCGGGTGGCAGGATTGAGACCACTATTGATGGACGTAGCGCCATCGCCATCCGTTCGGACGTCAAGGCCGCGAAGGAATGCGTCGAAACCGGTGCTCCAGAGGCACCCACCAACCTCGAGGCCACGGCCACCATGAATTCGATTCAGGTGACCTGGGATGAGTCGACGGCGTTGTGTGGCGGTGTTGAGTACGTAGTCGAGCGCACGCAGACGAATACCGGAAAGACCGTGACGACGACGTCGCCGGAGCCGATGATTAATGACACGAGTCTTCCCGCGGGAACCGAGTTCACATACGTGGTCAAGGCAAAGACAAGAGACGGGCAAGTCTCCGCAGCGTCAGAGCCACTTACTATCTCCACAGAGATTCCCACCGGGGAAGGCCAGCGTATCGTTGCCGGTGATTTCCAGGCTTCTCAAGGCTGCGGCGGTGACTGGGACCCCGGTTGTGCCGCTACCTCGTTGGCTTTCGACCCTGCTTCGGGCCTCTGGTCAGCGGAACTGGACATCCCCGCGGGTGATTATCAGTTCAAGGTAACCAATGGTTCGTGGGACGAGAACTGGGGCGCGTGGGGCGCACCTGGCGGTGACAACATCACGTTTACCGCCGTGGAAGGAAAGAGCACATACTTCTTCTTTGATCCCCTCACGGGCTATGCCTTTGCTAGTCCTGCGGAATCGCTCTATACGCTTCCCGGCGGCTGGGGTGAAGCAGGGCTCTTTGGATGTTCAGAGTGGGCACCCGCCTGCCTGGGAACCGTGATGTTCCCGCAGCAGGATGGGACCTACCAGCGCACTGTCAGTACACTTCCTGCGGGTAGTTACCAGTTTAAGGTTGCTCGCGGGTTGAGCTGGGATAACGCGTGGGGAGTTGACGGTGCGAACGCCACCTTCTCCACCGCAGGATCTGAGAACATCACCTTCACCTTCGATCCCGCCACCGAGAAGGTCTCGGTGGGTCAGTCGAATCCGCCGCTGCCAGGTGCAGGCTTGTCAGAGGCATATTGGATCTCGGAGGACACCATCGCGTGGCCAACAGCCTTGGCACAGGGGGAGGATGTGACATTCGCTCTCGAGGGCTACGGTCCGGATGCCGTCACTATCACTGCGAACGGTGATCTGACCGCGGAGCAAAGGAAAGCGTTCCCACGTGTCACGAACGGATATGTGGCTCTGAAGATCGCGGGTGATGCACGCGAGATCCTCAAGGGCACGGTGCAAATCGTTGCCTTGCGCGATGGCCAGCCCATCGCACAAACCGGCGCGCAGATTGCCGGAGTTCTCGATGACCTCTACGCCAACGCCGCAGATCGCGATCTTGGTGTCATATGGGACGAGGGAACACCGACCCTTGCCCTGTGGGCGCCGACGGCAAAGAACGTCTCACTCAAGCTGTGGCAGGGCGACGCCGTCGACCCGCAGGTGGTTCCGGCTACTCGGGACGACGACGGCGTGTGGACGGTCGCGGGTGAACCCGGCTGGAAGAACGCGCAGTTCTTGTGGAGTGTTGATGTGTTTGTGCAGTCGGAGGGTGACGTTGTCACGAATGACGTGACCGATCCGTACTCGCTCGGGTTGACCATTGACTCAAAGCGTTCGGTTCTTGTGGATCTGGAGGATCCCGCGTCGTTCCCGGCTGCGTGGAACAATAATCCTGCGCCGCTAGACAACGATGCACAACAGACGATCTATGAGCTCCATATCCGGGACTTCTCCATCAGCGACGAGACGGTTCGCCCGGAATATCGCGGCACGTACATGGCATTCACCGAGAATGATTCCGATGGTGTCAAGCACCTCGAGTCGCTGGCAGATGCTGGGATGACCACCGTGCATTTGCTTCCGAGCTTCGACATCGCCTCGTCGTCGATCCCGGAAGATCGCTCCAAGCAAGCGACACCTGACATCCCCGCGGATGCCGGACCTTCCTCAGAAGTGCAGCAGGCCGCCGTCGCTCAGGTACAGTCCACCGATGGATTCAACTGGGGTTACGACCCACTACACTGGACCACACCGGAAGGCTCATACGCCACCGAGGGTAACCAGGTAGGTATCGCGCGCACCACCGAATATCGGAACATGGTGTCCTCACTCCACAACATGGGGTTGAGGGTGGTCCTAGACCAGGTGTTCAACCACACGGCGGCGTCAGGACAATCCGATCAGTCGGTGCTTGACCGCATCGTTCCGGGCTACTACCAGCGCCTCGACGCCAAGGGCAACGTCGAATCCTCGACGTGTTGCCAAAACGTCGCAACTGAGAACACTATGGCTGGAAAGATGATGGTGGATTCTGTCGTCACTTGGGCTAAAGAGTATGGCGTGGACGGATTCCGGTTTGATCTCATGGGGCATCACTCGATGGAGAACATGCTGGCCATTCGCGAAGCTCTTGATAGTTTGACGCTTGAGAAGGACGGCGTGGATGGTTCTAAGATCTATCTCTACGGCGAGGGATGGAACTTTGGTGAAGTAGCGGATAATGCTCTCTTTACTCAGGCGACACAAGCCAATGTGGCAGGATCGGGCATCGGTGCTTTTAATGACCGGCTCCGCGATGCCGTGCGAGGTGGCGGGCCATTCGATGAGGATCAACGAACCTACCAGGGCTTTGGCTCGGGTGGATACACAGATCCGAATGCGACGGCCGAGGAACAGTTGTCCCAGGAGGAGCAACTTGCCAACCTTCGGCATAGCACGGACCTAGTTCGTGTGGGCTTGGCGGGTAACGTTATGGGAATGGAGATTCGGCCGGGAGTGCTCTCGGAGGAGATTGACTATAACGGGCAGCCCGCGGCATACACGCGTGATCCACAGGAGTCGGTTAACTATGTGGATGCACACGACAACGAGACACTCTTCGATAATCTCTATTGGAAGCTTCCGACGGACGCTTCTATGGAGACTCGCGTGCGGCTGAACGTGCTGTCCGAGGCGACGGTCGCGTTGGGGCAGTCGCCGTCGTTCTGGCATGCGGGTGTAGATATCCTGCGTTCGAAGTCTCTCGATCGCGATTCGTACAACTCTGGTGATCACTTCAATCTGCTTGACTGGTCGATGCAGTCTAACGGGTTCGGGCTCGGACTTCCCTTGAAGGAGAAGAACGGAGAGAAGTGGAATCTTATGGCGCCATTGTTGGAGAATCCGGCTTTGAACCCGACGAGCGAGGATATCAATACCTCGTATGAGATGTCGCTTGACTTGCTGAAGCTCCGCAGCTCCAGTCCACTGTTCACGCTGGGTACTGGCGAGTTGGTCAAGGAGCGGGTCTCCTTCCCGAACGCCACCGATACGGCGGCTCCAGGTCTCTTGGTGATGCAGGTTGATGATCCAGCGACGGCGTCGCAGGATATTGACCCGGATCTTGACGGCCTCTTGGTGGTCTTCAATGCCTCTCCCGAGGCGATCACCGAGCCGATTGATGGTATGGCTGGACGTAACCTCGTCCTGTCTGATGTTCAGACGTCTGGATACGACGACGTCGTCAAGACAACCACGTGGGATAAGACCTCCGGTTCGGTGACGATTCCGGCACAGACCGCCGCGGTTCTTGTGGACAAGGCGGGATCGCAGCCCACCGTCGAACCTACAGATGAACCAACCGATAAGCCGACGACGACCCCGACGGATAGTCCGACGGATGAACCCACAGGGAGCCCGACCGGTCAGCCGACCAAGGGTCCTGGCAAGCCGACGGCGAGTGCTACCAAGCCAGGTGGAACCGGTGGGAAGCTGCCGAATACGGGTGCGAGTGTAGCTGGCCTGCTGGCCCTGGCAGCCGTGGCTACCGTGACTGGTGGGGTACTTGTCTCCCGCCGACGTGCAGCCGAGAAGTAACTAAACCCATGCACAAGGGGAGGGATCGTCGATCGACGATCCCTCCCCTTGATGCCGTGTATTGGGGTATGCCAGGTGAGGCGGCCTCACGGTTGTGGTGTGTTCGATGCCGTCAACAACGTCGTGAGATCGAAGTGAACGACCATGTGGGATCCGTCGCCAAGGTCGTCGTTGCTGCGTTAACACAGGTAGACTTAGTTGCGGTGTCTGCTCTTCACGGGGCGGCAGAGTTTACTCATAACTGAACCACGAGGATAGGTATGTCAGAGGATCAGAATACGTCAGGGAATTCGGAACGCCGGGAGCGTCCTTCCTCGGGGTGGCAGTCTGCAGCAGGTCGCGGCCAAAGCCGTCGAGACGGTGGCTACGAGCGCCGTGACTCCCGCGGCCACGGTGATCGTCGTGAGGGCGGTCGTCGTTGGGAGGATCGTGGCGAGCGTCGCGATAACTTCCGTGATGACCGTCGCGGTGGATACGGTGACCGCCGTGAAGGTGGACGCCGAGACTTCAATGATCGTCCCCGCTTCAACAATGATCGCCGCGAGGGAGACTTCCGTGGTGGTCGTGATGAGCGTCGTGAGGGTGGTCGTCGTTGGGAGGATCGCGGGGAGCGCCGCGATAACTTCCGTGATGATCGCCGTGGTGGACGAGACGATCGTCCCCGGTTCAACAATGATCGCCGCGAGGGTGGTTTCCGTGGCCCGCGTGAGGATCGTCCTCGTTTTGAGAATGATCG
>JBDIAV010000120.1:0-7721 GCA_039812645.1 Actinomycetaceae bacterium | reverse complement strand
ATCACAAATACCGACGACGCGCCGTCCCAGGATCTCGCGCATCGCCTGCGTGATGATCCCGGCGGGGTTGGTGAAGTTGATGACCCAGGCCCGCGGCGCTACCTCCGCCACGGTGCGCGCCAGCTCTAGCGCCACGGTGATGGTGCGCAGAGCGTAGGCGTACCCGCCCGGTCCGACCGTCTCTTGGCCAAGGACTCCGTGCCGGAGGGGAATAAGCTCATCCTGGACGCGGCCTTCGGTGCCCGCCACGCGGATCGCCGAAAAGATGAAGTCGGCGCCACGCACCGCTTCTGCCAGGTTGGTTGCGACGGTTACTCGTGGCTTACGGGGGACATCCAATTGGTCGAGTACCGCGGCCATCACGCGTAGCCGCTGCGGTGCGACGTCGTACAAGCACAGGTCAGTGACGTTGATTTCATCGCGCGGCCTCGCGCTCAGCGCCTCAACGATCTGCGGCACGCGAAATCCGCCACCCCCAACAATGGTGAGTTTCATACCGCGATGGCCTCCGCTCGTGCATGAAAGAATTCTCATGGATCCGCTGGTCCAGCGGTCGATCACAAGTAAAGTTTAGGGCATCCACTGAGAACGAGGAGCCATCCATGCGGGAGTTTTCCGGCCGGTCTGGGACGGCTACCGCCGTCGTCATCGGTCCGCTTTTTCTTGACGTCATTTTTAGCGCCGTCGCGCGAGTCCCCACACCCGGCGAGGAGCTGTGGAGCGAGCGCTGCTCCTTCGTGGCGGGCGGCACCGCCAACCAAGCCCGCGCGCTCCACCGGATCGGATATGACGCACGTCTGTGCTCCTACCTCGGCGAGGACGGTCCCGGCCAGATGGTTGCCACGCTCTTGCACGACGACGGCCTGTCCACCACGTTGTTACAGCCCACCGCTCACCAGGCGGTCACGGCGGCGATCAGTGTGGGCGATGATCGCGCGATGATCTCCGCGGGGAGCAACGAGGCACCGCCGCTTTCGGGACCGGCGCCCGATGTGCTCATGGGCGATCTGCGGGCGCTCGGGCGCAACCGCGAGATGGTTCACCGGTGGCGCGAGCACGGCACCCTCGTCATCGGTGATGTGGGCTGGGATGAGAGCGGGCAGTGGGACCGCTCCGATCTGGCTCCGCTTGACCTTGTTGACGTATTCGTTCCCAACGAGGACGAGGCGCGCCATTACACCCGAACGGATTCGGCGCGGGCGGCAGCCGTGCAGCTCACCCGGCTGGTTCCCACGGCCGTTGTCACTCGCGGTGCTCGCGGTGTTGTTGCCGCAAGCCGTACGAACGAAACCGATACCCCAGTATCCAACGACGGCGTTCTCTCCCTCCCCACGTTCCCCGCCCAGACCGTCGATCCAACAGGAGCCGGTGACGTGTTCTCGGCCGTTCTCGCCTGGGGGCTGGCGCGCGGTGGCACGCTTCGCCAAGCCGTCAGCGCCGCGTGTGTAGCGGGTGCCATGAGCACCGAGAGATTGGGCGGCGACGGCGCCCCATCTCTGCGGGAGTTGACGCAACGAGCAGTGCTATCGGCCGGGCGCGGATACGACCTCACGCTTCTTACCTCTCTTGCCTCGCACTAAGGCCCGCGGGCTATCTCTGCGTGGTGAAGGAGGCAACGGCAGCCAGAATATCCTCGATACGCGAGCGGTCCCACACCACACCCGGATCGACCTCGATATAACTGAGGACGGTCGAGGTGACGATATAAACACCGGGAGTCCAGGACGCCGTCGTCGACGATCCAAACGCACGCATTGGACGAGCACGCTGCATCGAATCGTCCCCGAGTGAAATCTGAGCGAGCACTCCCGTCATGCTCGCGCCGGCCGCACGACTCATCCATTCGAAACCGTCCGGGCCGCTCAGCGGCGGCACCAGGCGGTAACCGAGAAGAGCCGCAAACTGGGCGTATATACGAGCTCGTAAAGCGACGGCGCGTTGATCAGACTCCACGAGGGCTTCCGTCACCGCATCGCGCACCACCGGATCCTCAATTCCCTGGTAACTCGCTAGGAGAAGGCGATAGGTGCGCCATTGAGGGGACGCGCTCACAAGATCGAAATCAGCACCGATCGATAGACGCAGGAGTTCGACCACCAGGTCACGGTGTGCTCGGGGCGAATCGAGGTGGTCGGCGCGCTCGGCGAGAGTACGCGCGACGGCAACCACAAGGTCCTCTCCGGGCACCGGCAGGGTGGCTCCGCGCGCCAACTCAGTCAATACCTCTCCATAGAAAAGCCCACGCTGCGGCCAGCGGCGATAGGCCGAGGTGCGGGAGACTTCCGCCGCTCGAATCACCTCGTCAAAGGGTAGCGATTCAAGCCCGGTGGAGATCCCCCTCTCGTTCACGAGGGAAAGCGCGGCGGAGAGCATGCGGTGCTCTGTTTCGCGGTCGGTCATTCGAGCCATGCAATCACTATACCGAACCATACCAACAATGGTACTCTCAGTACCATAAATAGCACAGATGGTTTCATTGACGGGAGAAACATCATGAAGGCACTCATCATCGTCGAGTCGTGGTTCGGAAACACCGCCACGATTGGTCAGGAAATCGCCACAGAACTACGGGCGCACAACACCGAGGTAGAAACAATCGGGATTGGAGAAGCCCCCACCACCATCCCACCAGATACAGATCTGCTCGTCCTTGGCGCACCCACACACAATCGGGGACTATCCACGCCCGCCAGCCGAGAGAAAGCTTCGATGACCACCCAGGCAGTCGGCGATCACACCATTGGCATTCGCGAATGGCTGACGGCCACCACGCTTCCCGACGGGTTGAAGGTCGCGGTGTTCGACACCGTGACCGGCAAGAATTTCATCGCCGGTTCGGCTGCTAAGGCAGCGGCCAAGCTTCTGGGAAGCCGATCCCCGAGAATCTCGGCGCACACACGGTCGTTCGTGGTGCGCGGGGTGTCAGGACCGTTGGACCCTGGAGCGCTGGCGGAAGCACAGGAGTGGAGCGCACAGCTCGCCGGAACAACAAACTAACGCGCCGCCCGGCTGTGCCAGAACTCTCACCACCATCCCATAAGAACGATTGTACGTATCACTGTCGATAGCTAGGATCGTCGTGCCGCATTTTTCGCACCACACCGACTATCGATTGAGACATTCATGTATTCGCTCCTGCTCGCGATCATTTACATAGCCTTCATCAGCCTCGGCTTGCCCGATTCCCTCGTGGGTTCAGCATGGCCCGTCATGCACGGCGAGCTGGGCGTGCCCGTGTCCTTCGCCGGCATCATCACGATGATCATCGCCTCGGGCACCATCATCTCGAGCCTTCAGTCCGACCGCCTCACCAAGAAACTCGGTCCCGGCCTCGTCACCGCCATCAGCGTGGGAATGACCGCCGCCGCACTCATGGGATTCTCCTTGTCCGGCTCCTTCCTGGCCGTCTGCCTCTGGGCCGTCCCCTACGGACTCGGCGCCGGGGCGGTGGACGCCGCCCTCAACAACTACGTGGCGCTCCACTACGAGTCCCGTCACATGAGCTGGCTCCATTGCTTCTGGGGTATCGGCGCCTCCATCAGCCCCTTCATCATGGGCTACAGTCTCACCTCCGGCAGCGGTTGGAACCACGGCTATTGGATCGTCAGCGTTCTTCAGATCGTGTTGACCGTAGCGCTTTTCGTCAGCCTTCCGCTGTGGAAAATGAAGTCCGCACAAGCTGGAGGAAGGGTCGGATCCGGTGGCGACTCCACTTCTTCGAACGACGACGCCGTCGCCGCACCCATCCCGCTCGCACGCGCGCTGCGAATCCCGGGTGTTTCACTTGTTTTGACAGCGTTCATGGCCTACTGCGCGGTGGAAAGCACCGCTATCCTGTGGGCCTCCACGTATCTTGTGGACGCCAGAGGGGTGGATATCGCGACGGCCGCACGGTTTGCCTCACTCTTCCTGTTGGGAATCACGCTGGGCCGATTCCTCGGCGGCTTTGTTGCGGACAGGTTTGGCGACAATCAAATGATTCGCTACGGCACCCTCATCACCCTCACCGGAATTGTTCTCATCGCACTGCCGCTGGAGAACGATGTGCTGGCTCTCGCCGGACTCGTCATTGCCGGATTCGGCTGCGCCCCGATTTACCCCTCCATCATCCACGCCACCCCCACCAACTTTGGCGCCGACAATTCGCAGGCCATCATTGGTATTCAGATGGCCGCGGCCTACACCGGATCAACCCTCATGCCACCGCTCTTCGGCTTCATCGCCACACGTACCAGCCTCAGCCTCTTCCCGTTCTACCTGGCTATCTTCGCTGTCCTCCTGCTTGTCATGACGGAGAAACTCACGCGTAAAGTCACCATCGCAGCATCCGCACAGGCATAACGCGTGTAGAATCACACCAAGGCGATGGAGTCCGCCGGGACGTAACGTCCAAACCGCAAACAGCTGATGGCACCTGTAACGAGAGGAGTTACAGGTGCCATCGTCATTTATCCCCGTGTCCCAGGAAGACGTTGTTCCAACCGATGGAGCGCCCTTCGAGAGCATCTTGTGGAGGGACGTTGCCGCCATTCCCGCTCCCGCACCACTGGCCGATCAGGTCATGCACGATCTTGCACTTGACCAGGTTTTTGCCGCCATCGAGGCCGACTCCCCCATCTCCTTAACCGCTCTGCGCACCCCACTTCACTCGGTTAAGGACATCCACTATCGCCACGAGATCTTTGAGGCGCTCACATCGGCCGAACTTCGGCGCATCGTTGATGACTTCCTGCGCCTCATCTCCCAACGCAATTATCGTGGTCACACCTCTACGTCAGCTCGTCTTCCGTATGAGGGTCAGCTGTGGCATCTGGCCGAAGTAGAGAGCCATCTCTCCGCTCTCCGCACCCTCCAAGAAGGTCTCGCGCGCATACTCCCCGCGCTCTCAGCACCCGGCGCCGGCTGGTCGAGCCTCTCGCGGTATCTCGATTCTCTGTGCTCCTCCCCCACCTACAGCGAACTAGAGCAGCACACCAGCCGAGTGCGCGACGCCCTCTCGTCAACCCGCTACAACGCGCTCATCCGCTCGGACAAGGTGAGCATCGCGCCGCGCGATGACGAAGCCAACATGGAAGAACATGTCCTGGCGGTATTCTCGCGCTTCTCCGACGCGGCCATCAACCATCCCCCGGCGTCTTCTCACGACAGACCCGGTCACATTCAGGGGTGGATGATTGAACGCGCCGCGCTTGTCTATCCACAGGCTTTCGACGAACTCGCCACCTATTGCGCCGCAACCACGGAATACCGCGACCCCATTCTTGAACGTTTCATCGACGAGATTCATTTTTATCTCTCGTATCTCGACTACCTTGCCCCCATCGTGCAGACAGGACTGACGCTCTGTTTGCCTCGGATCTCCGAGTCCGTCAAGACCCTAGACCTCACAGCGGGCTGGGACCTGGCACTGGCGGCGCGGCTCTCCCGGGATCACATTGCAGCGGTCACAAACAATCTCTCTCTTGTAGGACAAGAAAGGATCCTCGTCATCTCGGGACCCAATCAGGGCGGAAAAACAACCACGGCGCGCATGTTCGGGCAGGTACATCACCTGGCAGCTCTCGGGTGCCCGGTTCCAGGCGAGCATGCCGAGCTTTTCTTATGCGATCACGTTCTCACCGTGTTTGATCGCGTTGAGGACATCGACACCCTCGAGGGCAGACTGGAAGCTGAGGTCCAGCGGCTACGCATGGTACTGGACAACGCAAGCGAACGCTCCGTCGTCGTTATCAACGAAGCCTTTTCATCAACCTCTCTGCACGACGCCCGCATTCTCCTGCGGGACATCCTCACGAAAATCTCGCGGCTCGACGCCCTGGCCGCCTGTGTCACCTTCATCGACGAACTCTCTCGCCTCAACGACAAGACAGTCTCCCTCGTCAGCAACGTCGCTCCCGAGAACCCCACGGTTCGCACATTCACCGTCACACGCCGTTTTGCCGATGGCAAGGTCTATGCACGGGCACTCGCGGCTACACACGGACTGACGTATGAGCAGATCACCGCAACACTCGCAGATTCCAGAGGAAAGGACGAGGAGCAATGAAAGTACACCTGTTGGATCCCTCTCGTGATATCGATCCGGACGTCGACGA
The DNA here is from genome assembly GCA_039812645.1 of Actinomycetaceae bacterium. GTDB lineage: Bacteria > Actinomycetota > Actinomycetes > Actinomycetales > Actinomycetaceae > Ancrocorticia. The sequence continues at coordinate 1,626 of JBDIAV010000120.1, read as the reverse complement.
CCCGCCATTTGCCGAGGATCTCGCACAGGACCTTGAACTTGACGTCCTGTGGAACGCCATGGGAGCGGGCGATAGCTTCCTTCGGCGTGTGGCGCGCTCCGTTCTCCTTCACCCTGTTGACGAGGATGCGGTGGTGCGCTTTCGCCAACAGGCGTACGCGGACGTGGACAACAACCTTTCGGCCATCAGAGAGCTCAATGGAATCGCTGAGGAAGCACTCGCAGTCCGACGCAAGTACTTCTTCTCCAGTCTCAATCGCATCCCTCGAACCGAGCTTTACTACGCGGTGCACACACTTTGCGAACTTGCCAACCAGCTCGAACAGGTCTATCACTGGGCGCGGAGAAATCGCGGCAACTTTTCCTCGCAGGCGCTGAGAGGACTCTGCGACACCGCCCTCAACGAACTCGACCCAGACTATCTCGATTCCATGCGCGCAACGCTTGACGACCTTCAATTCTCTGGTGGGATCCTGGTGGAATACGGCATCGGCATCGGTGGGGAGGCACACAACCCGGTGCTTCGTCACCCGAAATCCTCGAATAAGAAGTTTTTCGATCGGACCCCACTTTTGCGCCCTTTTTACTCCTTCACACTGCCAGAGAGGGACGACGCCGGCGCGCGCGAACTTTCCCAGGTGCGGGACCGGGCACTGGAACATGTGGCAACGGTTGCCGTTGCCTGCGCCGAACACGTCCTCTCCTTTTTCTCCAGCCTGAAAACCGAGGTGGGCTTCTATCTCGCGGTCCACAATCTCCACGCGGCCCTCAACTCGCTGGGTGCTCCTCTTTGTCACGCTGAACCTTGCGACTCAACGTCGATGAAGGGACTCTACGACCCCTGCCTTGCGTTGCGCGCCAGGACAGCGCCCGTGGGTAACGATGTGGCCTTAGGAGACTCGCGACTACTCGTTATCACGGGTGCTAACGGGGGTGGGAAAACAACCCTGCTTCGTGCACTCGGGATCGCTCAACTCATGATGCAGGCCGGGATGCCCGTGCCTGCGGATAGCTACTCGGCACCGTTGGTGGGTCACGTCCGCACCCACTGGTCACGCGAGGAAGATGGAGAACTTGCCCACGGGAAGTTCAGCGACGAGTTGCAGCGCATGGAAAGCATCATTCGCGCCCTCAAACCCGACGACCTTCTGCTATGCAATGAGTCGTTTGCGTCAACCAATGAGTCCGAAGGATCCGACATCCTTGCTGAGGTCACCGCGGCGCTGGTTAACGCGGGAGTGCGGGTAGTGTCCGTCACCCATCTCTCGACGTTTGCGGAAGCCATGGCGCAGCGCACGGATCTCTCACCATGTTTCCTTCGCGCACAACGATCCACGGGGACCATGCGCAGTTTCCGGTTAGAGCCGGGAATGCCTCTCGCGACAACCTTCGGTGTTGATATCTACAACAAGGTTTTCGGGACCCAGCTAGCTGAGTAAGGGCGAGGTTGCCCGCGTTCAGAGCCTCCAGTCACACTCGCCAGGGTGGTAGTGTCGTAACGGCCTGTGGAACGCCGAGCGAAAGGACAACCGAACCATGAGAGCCCTAATGATCATCGAATCGTCGTTCGGAAACGTCGCAGCCACCGGCAAAGCAATCGCTGATGGACTGCGGAGCGAAGGGGGCG
>JBDIAV010000119.1:0-7980 GCA_039812645.1 Actinomycetaceae bacterium | reverse complement strand
CCCGCGCAGATGCGCATCGGCGCCTTCCGGGTGAGCGACGGCGCAACCGTCTACTGGGACCGCGAGTCCGTGCGCGACCGCCAGGATCTTATGAAGAAGGTGCGCGCATCGTCCAGCATGCCCGGTCTCATGCTTCCCACGGAGATCGACGGCGAGCTTTACGTCGACGGCGCCATTGGCCCATCCGGCGGCATCCCCCTTGACGCCGCGATGGCGGACGGGTACGAAAACTTCGTGGTGATCATGACTCGCCCACGCTCCTACCGCAAGGGCCCGCCCTCACGCCCACAGTTCTACCAGCGCTATTTCCACGACTACCCGACGGTCGCCGAAGCCCTGACCAAACGCTGGATCCACTACAGCCGCACCCGCGACCAGCTATTCGAACTGGAACGCCAGGGCCGCGCCTGGCTCTATTTCCCCGAGAAAATGCTTGTCTCCAACCACGAGAAAAACGTCGCGAAACTGCAAGCCAACTACGACGCCGGCGAACGCCAAATCACCCGCATATGGCCCAATCTCGCGCGTTTTCTGGAGCTGTAGACCGACGACGGCGGCGCGACTATCACCACGCCGTCGTCTCGTCCCTGGATAACGATTGGACCTTCGGATAGGCCCGTTCAGTCCGTCAGTCCCACGGTGAGGACGTCCCGTCCTCTCTATCGGATTCATCACCGGGGGTGTCTGATCCCTTCTGCCGAGTGAGGACACCCAGACCGGCGAGGATTGTTCCGCCCAGTGCACCCAGGAGCGCACCCACAGGTAGGACGCTCCCGATAGCAGCTCCTGCGAGGAGGCCACCGAAGACGATCGGCGATGAGTTGAGTTTGCGTAGTTGATCTCGCGAGGCCATGTTGGCTTCCTTTCTTAGTGGTTACACTTCTTGAATCATGAGTCCAACGCCCGTAGGCGTAGGAAACCAATTGCGGTAATAAGGAGAGCATAGGCAGCGAGGGTCACACCACCTTGCCACTGAGCGGCACCCTGGGCGCCGATCGCGACGTTGAGCAAGCTGCCGCCAGCGAGAGCATCGCTGGCGCTACCCGGCAGGAATTGGGTCAGGAAGATGAAGTTGGGTCCTGCAACAATTCGCAGAAATGGCTCCAAGAAGACAGTAAACAAGAGGACCCCGACAATTGCGAGAGTCTGGTTGGCGATGGCCGCGCCCAATCCGGCACCGATGATTGCCCACAGCACAAACGCCACGATTGACCCCGCCACCGTGAATTGCACCTGTACGGTATCCAAGAACGAAGTTCCTGCACCCCGATGCAGAATCAATCCAACAACTGTGACTGCGGATGCCATTGTGAGGACAGCCATCACGCCTCCTCCCAATCCGCTTACGAGCAACTTGCCAAGGTAAACGCGCCAGATACGCGGTTCGGCTAGGTGGGTGATGGTCATGGTTCGATGTTGAAACTCTGCCGTAACCAGGATCACGCCAAGGGACAGCGGTAGCACTGATCCCATAGTGATGGGAAGATTGTAGAGCCCAGCTACCCCGGCGGCGTTTGCTGTATCTATGGGGCTGGTGGGACCCACCGCTGCAAAACCAAGCATCGCGCAGAAGGCCACGCCCACAATCACCATTGCCAGCATAAGCCAGCTCGTAGATGGCAGAGTAATCGCCTTGCGGACTTCGAATGTTACTTGTCGCGTCATGAGAGTTCCTTCCCAAGTTGATCTGTCAAAGCCAGGAAGAGGCTCTCCAGATTTCCCTCCAGCACCAGCGGTTGGCCCGGTATCGGACTCACGCTCCTCAATGCGGAAGATACGGCGCCGGGGAGCGCGAATACCCGGAGGCCCCGCCCAAAGGTCTGGTGCTTGATGCCCTGACTTTGCAGCGTGGTCATCGCCTCATGGCGATCGGCTGGCAACACAACTGACCATTCTCCATCTCCATAAAGATTCGCCATTTCAGCTGTCCAAACAACCTGGCCCCGGTTAATCAGTACGACGTCGTCAACCATCTGCTCGACTTCTCGCAGCAAGTGACTCGAGAGCACCACGGTGCCTCCATCATCTGCGAACTGTCGCAGAAAGCGTCGCAACCAAAATATTCCGTACGGATCAAGTCCGTTAGCAGGCTCGTCAAGAACCAACACCCCAGGGTCACCCAGCAAAGCCGTAGCCAAGGCGAGCCGTTGCCTCATTCCGAGCGAGAACTCGCCGACCGGACGCCGAGCATGCTTGGCAAGCCCGACCAACTCAAGCAGTTCGTCAATCCGCGACTTGTCCGCACCAGCCACCGGGGCCCAAGCCCACAGATGCTGTCGAGCGGTACGACGCGGCGCAAAGGTGTCGCTACTCAGGGTTGCACCGACATGATGCATTGGATGACCTGGCAGATCCCCGTAACTCACCCCATCGAACGTAGCCAGTCCTGAAGTCGGCTTGGTAAGTCCCAGCATCATGCGCAAGGTCGTGCTCTTGCCAGCTCCGTTAGGCCCAAGTAGGCCGAGAACACGGCCTGGACCAACCTCGAAGTCCACGCCGCCAACTGCATGCACAGAGCCGTAGCACTTTACTAAGCCCTGGACGGCAATGAGTTTGCCCGACCGAAGACTGCGGTCACTCTGCGGCATTGTCTGCATTTCTTGTAGATATTCAGTTTCCATAGGAGGCCTCCTCCATCGTCGTGGACTCTAGTTGTGAGCAATAGAGCTGGAAGTAGATGCCCGCCCTGTCGACCAATTCCTGATGAGTCCCCATTTCAACGAGGCTCCCCTCTTCCAGAACTAGGATTCGATCAGCGTCCTGAACGGTCGCCAATCGGTGGGCGATGATAATCTGCGTACACTGCTGCTCGCTCAGATGCCGAGTGATGAGGTTTTCGTTAATTGCATCAAGCGAACTCGTCGCCTCATCCAGTATCAAGACGCGGGGTGACCGGTAGAGAGCGCGCGCGATCGCAATTCGTTGCCGTTGACCGCCTGAAATATTCGCCCCCATTTCGGAAATCGGTGTCTCATATCCCATCGGCATCCTGCGGATATCGTGGTGTATCTGGGCGGCTTTAGCCGCCTCGATGAGTCGCTCGGGTTCATCAAGTTCACGTCCCAGACAGATGTTCTCCCGGATCGAGCGGTTGACCAGTGTGACCTGCTGCGGCACTGCTCCCACCTTCGAATAGAAGTACTCACGGTCGTAGCTGTGGATAGGCACACCTGAGTAGGTGACCGAACCACCGGTGGGTTCGTGCAGGCCGGACAGGATCTCGCCCAGGGTTGTCTTACCGGAACCCGACAGGCCGACAATGGCGACCCGCTCTCCCGGCGATACGGTGAACGACAAGTTGTGCAACACATCCGGGCTGTGTCCCGTAAATCGGAATGACAGATTACGAACCTCGATCGACCCATCCAGACCCGACCTTCGGCCCGGGTCCGCCCACGAATCCAATGGGGCCGAGACGATGTCGGTGAGGCGATCGACATAAGCGCTGGCGATAAGATAGTCAGAGTAGGCGCGGAACAGTGACCCACTGAGACCGAAGAACGTAACCGACAGACTCTGGAAGGCAACTGCGCCACCCACCGTCAGGTTTCCGCCGGTGGCTACCTGCAGAGCAAGCAACAAGATAACCAAGGGCCCAGCAGTCTGAATGCCACTGACAAATGAACTCACCCAGCCTTGAATGCGAGCCCTGCGGCGCATCTTGACCAACGAGTTCTCGTACGCCTCGCCCCATTCTGAGAGGAAGCGTTCCTCGGCCGCCGAAAGTTTTAGCGAAGATATTCCTGAGACCGCTTCGATCTGCATTCCCTGGGTCAGACTAAGCTGATTCATCTCTGCGTTCAGTGCATCCTGAATTCGTCCACGGGTGCCGAACTGAACCATCGTGACGACGACGAAGAGCGCGCCCGCAACCAGAGCGAGAGTTGGCGATAGCACCATCATGTAGACGAAGACACAGACCACCATGCCCGCATCCAGCACACCTCGAACAACCTGACTGGTCATGAGATCCCTCAGGGCGCCGACATTGTTGAGACGGTAAATCAACTCACCCGTACTGCGCGATCCGAAATATCGATAGGGCAAGCGCAACAGCCTACCAAACGTGTTTGTCATTAATCGACGCCCAAACGTGACCGAAAGACTCACCGTATTGAGTACCTGCAGCAACGAGATAGCGAAGAGGGTGGCGCCCAGCATTCCGATCACCAGCCATGCCATCGCCATCGAGTCGGCGACCGGCTCAACCGCACTGAAGCGATCAATCATGCGCTGGGTCAATGCGGGCACCACCAAACTCAGTGCATAACTGATCAGTGACACGATGATGCCGCCCATCAGCAGACTTCGGCAATCCTTGAGCATACGCAGGTATCGCCACCACACCCAGGGTTCGGTATCCTTCAACACGGCGGCATCCTGGGTAGGGATGGGCACTAGGACTACACCGGAGTAGTCGCGGGCGAATTCCTCATCCGACAGCGTGACACTTCCGGACGCCGGGTCAACGACTCGGTACCGGCCCCGAGTGATCTTCTCAAGGACGACGAAGTGGTTGTCCCGCCACAGGCAGATAGCCGGCAGAGTAGCCTCACGGAGAGCCTCGACTGAACCACGAAACGCTTTAGCTTCATAACCATGGGAGGTCAAAAGGCTCCTCAGGTCCTGGAGCGAGAGGCCATCGCGTCCCACCTCCAGCTGGTCGCGCAGTGACTTCATGGTGACGCCACGTCCATGGGCCCGCATAATCATCGCCACGCATGCCAGACCACACTCCGTGGGGCTCACTTGCAGAATCGGACGGACTCTCATCGCTGCACCTCCGGCTTCGTCCAACGCTGGAAATAAACGGGGGCGAGATCGGAGTCCACCATCATCAGTCCAGCCATAGCAAGTCCACTCAGCCCCGCCATCAATCCAACTTGTCCCGCCGTCCCCGGGGAACCACCGCGGTATCCCTCGTGGCGCACCCGATTAAAAAGTAGGTGCCAACGGCGTTCCGCCTCACTGGAGAGACGTCTGCTTCGTAGCGCGCGGGAGGCGCTCATCAGAGCCATCAGCTCACCGGCTACGCCGTGGCACACGCTGATATCAGTGGGATGCGCACGGCACTCACGCCCCATCAGAGACTCAGCCAGCCCGGACAGCTGCATAGATGTCCCGGGGCACTCGGCCAGCGCGGCAGCCACACCGGGCAGCCCCTTACACCAGCTGTCTCGTACAGGGAAATCCAACACAGCGGGGTTGAGTTCGTCCACTACGGCCCGCGCGAGCCAGATGGCTTCATCGCCTTGCATGCCAAGTTCGGCGTCAATCGACGCTAAAGCCGCCACCGCGCCAGACCTGCCGTGGGCAAAGCCGAAATCATCAGCATGTGCCGCGAAGTCACGGACTTGACCGCGCAGCGCCACAAGCTCGTTCTCCACGTCAAGTCCAAGGGCCCCTCCGGCCTGCGCAAGGACATTGACGATACCAGCGGCACCCGAGATGACATCCGGCCCCAATTCGGTACGCATCAGTTGCGTGCGAAGCTGCCGCAGACACGCATCACGCTGGATACGCAGAGCATCATCGTCAAGTACTTCGGCACACTCATGTAGCAGATACACCGAGCCCGACAGCCCGGCGAAGGCTGCAAGGTTAGTGTCACCCAAGACTCCCGGCCAATGTTCGATAGGCAGCACACTCGCACGCAGCAACCGCTGAGCCCTGGCGTCGCCCTGACGTGCCCGGTTCACCAGTAACAGCAGTGCTCCGCCGTCACCGTAGAAGCTAAGGTCGGCAATACCCAGTGCTGTCTGTTGACCATCCAAAGAGATGGCCGAGATACGTTGGCAGTGGCGCTCATCGGGGGTCCAAAAGCTTGTCGCGTCGAGCCAGTTGAGCACGGCGTCGGCGAATACCTGAGGGTCGTCGTCGGCAAAGAGTTCGTCAGCCAACCAGCCCTGCCCGGCATCTTCCTCCACTTGAGCTGTAGCGAGGCTGGTGTAAATGTAGTAACTGTCGCGGCGATGGTCTCTGCGCACGTGTCGTTGGAGGACCTCGCACATCTGGTCACGAAGGCTCCCTCTCATCACTGCGACGACGTCGCCGTCGGACGACGTGATGACGGGTTCCGAGAACGCGGCACTAAACAGCGGTATGTCTCCTCGGCCCAGGGCACGGACCTCAGCATCGCGGATAAGTCCGGGGGTGTCTCCCGGAAGACCACCGTGGGCACCCAGTCGGTGCAGCAACCGCAGCCTTTCCGTCTCGGAACTAAGGTAGTTCGGGTGCTGACTCGCATCCAAGAAGGCCGCGTACAGGGACGTGGCGCGAAGCACTTGGCGCACCGGCATGCGATCGAATCGTTCGTCACGGATGATGTCAATCAAGTCTGTGGCAGATTCTTCAATGATGCGTATACCACGTTCGAAACCACGCCGGATCTCTTCGACGAAGGGCTGAGCAGGCTTCGGCTGGTTATTCAACCCGGGAATATTGGCTCCATGCTCAAAAGCGGAGGGGATCTCGAGGTAGCGGATGCCATCGCATCCACGGGCGACCACACCGCGTGATGACCAGAATCCCGAAACTTCACAACCCGTGGTGCCGAGAGCCGCCATGTTGGTGTCAGCGGCTCCGTTGGGGAACTTGACGGGAAGCATCAAGGTATTGAGAACACTGTCGCGCAACTCAACCAGAGCCGACTTCTTAACCTCATCGGTGTCGGGTTGCCCCACCCAACGGCACAAGGTCTCAAGATCGACAAGATACGGCTGTGCCCCAGAGGCAATCAGGTTCTCGAAGTGAATGTCCGTAACCCCGAGCGCAGCCAACAACGCAAGCCAGATACCAGCACGGTGATAGAACACTGCGACCTCAGCCATCGAATTGCACTGATCCGACGTGATGAACTCCTGCCACCCGTGGTCGCCAGCATCGAGGCTCTTAACCAAAGGAAGTTGGTCAATGACTTCACTGCTATGGTTGAGGACACGTGCTAACTCGGTGATCAAGCAATCGGTCAACAGTGAATGGGGCTTGTAAACGAGCTGGCGTTCCTCGAAACTAACTATCGCAACCTGGCGGCCAAAGTTGTGGGTGTCGCCGTCAGAAGTACGAACTGTACACACCCGTCCCAGCGGCCCGAAGTGTGCGGCGAGATCATCCCGAGTAGACGCCGTGAGAATCTCTCCCACCAGTCTCACTCGCGCAGTGACGGTCTCGTCAAGAAGCTGCTCGAGCAGCGGCAGACGATCAAGCAGATTTCGTCTGCCGGCCGAGGTACTGAGCTCGGCATGATGGCGGTCATATCGCTCTCGCGGCAGGTGGCGTCCGTCAAGAGGAATCTGGTCGATAGTTTGGTCGTCAAAAGGAAATTCCGCCCCAGACCCCTGCGCGGTCCGGTAACTCCAAATCAGTGATTTTGAGGCGAGCGCGACGAGCCGGAGCCGCAGATCCGCCAGAACCGAGAGAACGAACTGATCGGGGTCAACAATCTGCTCTTGTTCCCCCAGGGTGGATAGCTCTGCTGCGGCGCGCTCCAACCATGGCCGGTAGAACCCATCAAAGACGCCAAGGTCTTCGAGGTCAAAAGGACGAGTCAACGTGCTAGGCTGCATGTCAGTTCACTCCAGTTCTTGAAGGTGGCAATGGTTGTGAGGGAGATTCGACCTCCCCCACAACCATCAGGGTCACTTACCGCACCGAGTGGTACAGCCCGAGGTCGGGCAGAAGCCCGCGGTGTAGGTCATCACGATAATGCCGCCGCAGATGACACTAGAGGGGGTGGGAGTCCAGCCTCCACTCAGGGATTCGCGTTCGCCTTCGACAAGTTCGACGAGATAATCCTCGTGCACCAGGCCTGTGGGATCGTTCATGTTGATGTTCCTTTCGTTTCCGTTTTCATTGGTTGGGATGTGATAGCGGACCGACATCCGCCGTGATGACAGACCAAAGATCCGTCATCTCACCACCGGCGAGCCCCGCATGCACCACCGGGGAGTCTGAGAAGGGCTTATATGGCCCGTGTAGAGA
>JBDIAV010000118.1:0-8002 GCA_039812645.1 Actinomycetaceae bacterium | reverse complement strand
GCTATGGCTGCTGACCCTGCGCTGCCGCAATCCGATATGCAAGAGATTGCGGCGTCCCGGCCGGACCTGCTTCCGGCCCTTGCCTCAAATCCTGCGCTCTACCCGGCGCTTCGGGAGTGGCTGGAACAGCGGAAAGACCCGGCGGTACGGGCCGCGCTCGCGGGACGCAAGGAGCAATCACCATCGCAGCCGGCGCAAACGGGAATCAGCCCGTTTGCGCCGCAACCGCGCCAGGCCCCGATACCCTCCTTCGTCCCTACGGCCTCGTTACCGGCGCCTCTACCGGCAACCCCAACCCGCTCGCCGCTTGACGATCTTCTCAGCGAGGCCCCGAGAGTCACGCCTACGCTCAGCGACCCGTTCTCTCATATCCCCTCCGTCAATGGGCCCGAGGAAACGGGCGCAAAGGGGAGAAGAGTAGTCATCATCCTGGCAGCCCTTCTTGTCCTTATCCTGGTTGCGTTCGGTGTGTACTGGTTTGCCCTTCGCGACGACGGCGCACAGTCGGATTCGTCCGCAACCCCTGCGCCGTCGTCGTCGGAAATTGTTACTCCAACGCCGGAACCGGTGAAGTCAGAGGAGCCGTCGCCCTCGCCTGAGCCGACGAAACCACTCAAGATGCCGGCGCCGGAAGGCGCGCTGAATGTCAGTGAATTTTCCAGCCCGACAGGCAACCTGCAATGTCAGTTCACACAGAACAGTGCCGGTCAAGATTTTGTTAAGTGCACGATGTGGCACTACGATTTCGTGCCCGACGTTGCCTGCACGGTGCCTGGGGCGCCGCTGACCTATGAGCTCTATGCTGAAGGTCCTGTTCGTAAACGATGCAGCGACCTCGACAACGTGGCCGACATGCCGGTGGCCGAATATGAGACCTCCATGGCACAGAACGGTTTCGCCTGCACGCTGGAAACCTACAACGGATTTACCTGCTGGAGTGAGGCATCCGGGAAGGGATTCCAGATTCGGCAGCGCTGGGATCGGACGTTCTAGCCGCGCGCTGCCTGTTGGTGTTCCATGGGTTTTCCGCGTGTGTACTAGAGCTTGTCTCTACGCCTAGCGCCGTTCCCCGAGGCGCATCCAGGCCTCGCCTCGGCTTCGCAGTAGCATGGTGCCGCCGCGCACCGCCATGAAGAGGACCGCGTAGGCCGCCCACAGCGCCAGCAGGCCGGACTCGCCGCGCCCCCACTGCATGACGGCGAGCGCCGCGGGCGCGAATATGGCGAGTGCTGTGAGCATGTATACGGCTAGTTTGCGGGTATCGCCTGCGCCGATGAGGACGCCGTCGAGCATGTAGGTCACCGACGCAATCGGCAGCGCCACGGCCGCGATCCACAACGAGTGGGTTGCGAGGCTGCGGACGGCCGGATCCTGGGTCATGAACATGGGGATGAGCCAGCTGAGCGCGAACAGGCCCACACCAAGGAATGCGCCATACATCGCGCCGCGGTTGAGGCAACGTGACAGCACAGCACGCACCCGTTCGCGACTCCCCGAACCGAGCCCCTGACCTACGAGGATCTGCGCCGCCGTCGCCAAAGCATCCAGGCCGTACGCCGCAAAATTCCACACGGTCATCGTGATCTGATTCGACGCAAGCGCCTGCGTCCCCAGCCCCGTTGCGGCCGCGATCTGAAGCAGGATGGCGGCGCGCAGCGAGAGCGTGCGGACGATGAGCGGGCCGGCGTCGCGCAGGGAACGCAGCACCCCGGCGCCCGACGGTGTTAGCGCCGCGCCTTCACGACGTGCGCTTCGGAGAACTACGGAACCCAGCCAGAGCCCCATGAAGGTCTGCGCGAGCGCGGTTCCGGCGCCCGCCCCGAAAATCCCCAGCCCGGCCGGATAAATGAGCAGGTAGTTCAGGGGGATGTTGAGCAGTGCGCCAGCGGTGGCAGCGTAGAGAGGCGTCCGCGTGTCGCCCATGCCGCGCAGTGCGCCGGTCGCGGCTAGAACCAGCAGCATTCCCGGCAGTCCGAACGACGACGACCGCAGATACAGTACCGACTGCTCCAGTACGTCCGCTTCGGGCCCGAAAAGCCCAAGGAATGGCTGTGCCATGATGATGAGGAGAACGGCGAGAAACGCCCCGAGCCCGAGGGAGAGCCACATGCCGTCGATGCCCTGACGCAGAGCTTCTTTCTTCTTGCCTGCTCCAAAGAGGCGAGCAGTGGCTGCCGTTGTTGCGTAGGCGAGGAAAATGCACAGGCCAACGAGTGTGGTAAGAACCGTGGAGGCAAGGGCGAGGCCCGCGAGCGGGACGGTGCCGAGATGGCCGACCATGGCGGAGTCGACGGCGATAAGTAGCGGCTCTGCGAGGAGGGAACCAAGTGAGGGTAGGGCGAGGCGGCGGATGTCGCGGTCGATGGTGCGCCGGGAGACGATGCTGCCGTGGTCCGTTGAGGGGGTGACGTGCTTGGGCTGGTTGTTCTGGCTCTCGGGGTGGTTGTTCTGGTAGTTGTTGGGGTTCTCGGGGTTCTCGGGGTTCTCGGGGTTCTCGGGGTTCTTGGGGTTCTTGGGGTTCTCGCTCACCTGACAAGCCTAGTTGATCGATCTCGTGACCTTCGAAATGGGGCCCGTGAAAATCTATCTCCGTAATCCCGCTCCCCAGTTGCCGTGCAAGAGATGTCGTTTATTGAGAAAAACGCATGCTGCAATGCAGGCGGATTCAATTAAATTCTGTGGGGTGAGGGGAGTGTGCTTGGGGGCGTGAGGCGGGGTAGTGGCGTGTCTGAGAGGCCATACCTCAAGTTCAACCTGAGGTAAGAGGAAACTAATAGGACCCAATTTATCCACTTCATACACAGGTAAGTTTTCCCCAGTTGGGGATAAGTCTGGGGACGGAATAGCGCCAATATCCCGAGCCTTATCCCCAGATGTGCACAACTTTGTGAGGTTAGGTGGATAAGTGGGGGTGTTTCTCCACAGAATTCACACTTCTTATCCACAGCGTTACCGGCGTGTATGCACAGAATAAATGTTCGGCGGACTTGCAATGCTGCTGACTCTTGGTATCCTGTCCGGGGTTCTGCAGGTTTGGTTGTGAGGGGAGTGGGGCCATGTCCACGGTGAGTGAAGGAGCTCTGGGAGGGTCATCGTTCGAGCGCACCCCGCCGCAGAATATTGACGCCGAAATGTCGGTGCTGGGCGGCATGCTGCTGTCCAAGGATGCGATCGCGGACGTCATCGAAATCCTGCAATCCACGGACTTTTACCGCCCCGCGCATACCACCATTTACAACGTGGTTCTGGAACTCTTCGGTAAGGGTGAGCCGGCGGACGCGGTGACTGTGGGTGCTGAGCTGAAGAAGATTGGCGAGCTTGATCGCATTGGCGGCTTGCCTTATCTACATACGCTTGTTTCCACTGTGCCGACGGCGGCCAATGCCGGCTACTACGCCCACATCGTGCGTGAGCAGTCCCAGCTACGCTCCCTGGTGGAGGTGGGCACCCGCATCGTCCAGCTGGGGTACACCACGGACGGCGCCGACGTCGCCGGACTCATCAACATGGCCCAATCCGAGGTGTATGCGATTACCGAACAGCGTCAGCGCAACGAGTACGCGACGCTGGAAGAGATCGTTCCTGTGCTCTATGACGAGCTGGAGGCCAATGAGAATCGCGACGGCGGCCTGCAGGGAGTCTCTACCGGGTTCACCGAGTTGGACGCGAAGCTTAATGGCTTGCGCCCCGGCCAGATGATCATTGTGGCCGCGCGCCCGGGTGCCGGAAAATCGACGTTGGCGATGGACTTCTGCCGTGCGGCCTCCATTAAGCATCGTCAGCCGTCGGCCTACTTCTCGCTGGAAATGAGCCGGACTGAGCTCTCCATGCGACTGCTTGCCGCCGAATCGCGGGTATTCCTTGATCGTATGATCAAAGGCGAGATGGAGCCGGATGACTGGCAGCGCATCGCCTCCACCCTTGACCGCATTTCTGACGCTCCGTTTATCGTGGATGATTCACCGAATCTCACGTTGAGTGAGATTCGCGCCAAGAGCCGCCGCATGAAGCAGCAGCACGACATCCAGCTCATCGTTATTGATTACCTGCAGCTTCTTACGTCGGGAAGCAAATCGATCGAGTCGCGTCAGCAAGAGGTTTCCGATTTCTCGCGCTCCATCAAACTGTTGGCCAAGGAACTTGAGGTACCGATTATCGCCGTTGCCCAGCTTAACCGAGATCCGGAGAAGCGTAACGACAAGAAGCCCATGGTGTCGGATCTTCGTGAATCGGGCTCGCTGGAGCAGGACGCCGACGTGGTACTTCTTATCCACCGCGACGAAATGTACAACCAGGACTCGGAGAAGGCCGGAATGGCCGAGGTCATTATTGGTAAGCAGCGCTCCGGCCCGACGGGAGTGGTGGAGCTGGCTTTCCAGGGTCACTTCGCGCGTTTTGCGGAGATCGCGCAGTAGAAGGCTGTATCAAAAGTCGGATTCCGTCAGAGAACCGGGTTCTGCCACTGTGTCTGGTGCGACAGTTTCCGGAGCCGCCCCACTCGCTGTGCCGCGTTACCATGCTCTTATTGCGTGGCGGTTCTGCCGCCGCCCCCGCTTTTGGCGGCGCTATAGGGAAATATGGTGTTGGAAATGGGCGCTTGGGTTAAGAGGGTTCCAAACCCAATCTCCCATTCGTAATCCAAAATCTCGCCATAACGGCTGGGATGCAGTTCTGGGTCACTGGGACGAGGTTGCTCTTGGGTTGCTATTGGTCTGGGCGGATGGGGCTGTGTCAAAAGTTGGATTCTGTCAGAGAACCGGGACCTGTCAGATTTCTTGCACAGCATCTACCAGCAGGGATGCAACGTTACGAACGTCCCGAGAGATTAAGAAGGGGGCTGTACCAGAAGGTCTTGTGACCATCGGATACAGCCCCCGTTCCTGCTCTCATCGGAGCAAGTAGGAGTGCAGGCTTGTTCTCGCTCTAGTTGAAGTAGCCGTCGTTGGTTCTAGTTGGAGCAGTCATTTGACGCCGCTTTAGTTGGAGCAACCGCCGTTGCCGCAACCGCAGCCGGACTCGGTGGATACCGCAGCCTTGTCCGCCACTGCGGCAATAGAGGTATCAGCAGTACTGGCAGAAGAATCAACCGGGGCGCTGGCAGCAAGGCTGATGACGGCGCCCCTCTTCTCCGGGGTAGGAAGCGGGGCAACGTAAGCGCCCTGCCATACGGTATCGAACGGGGTATGCCCGGAAACGCGGGCACGGATACCGTCGGTCACTACATCCTTGGCGATGCGGACGGCGTCGTGAATATCAGTGTCCTTGGCGAGTTCGGCAGTGATGGCGGCGGCGAGAGTGCAGCCGGCACCCGAGACGCGGTGCTCACCAATCTTCGGGGAGGAGAATGCGGTGGCGTTCTCGCCATCCCACAGCACGTCCACGGCTTCCTCACCTGGGAAATCAATGCCGCCCTTGACCACGACGTAGCGTGGCCCGAGCTTGGAAATACGCTCGGCAGCTTCGGCAAGATCCTGCACGGTCTCCAGCTTGTCCATGCCCGCCAGTGTGCATGCCTCAAAGTAGTTGGGAGTGGCGACGGTGGCTAGCGGCAGGATCTTCTCACGCAGTGCATTGTCCGTGTCGAGCGCGGCGCCGGGCTCCTGGCCCTTGCAGATGAGAACGGGATCAAGCACAACATTCTTCCAGCTCTGGCTCTTCAGGCCCTCAGCGACGGCGTCGATCGTGTCCGGATGGCCCAACATGCCGATCTTCACCGTGTCCAGATCCTGCGAACTCATGGCCGCTTCCATCTGGTCACGGATAACCTGCGGATCCACGGGCACGAAGCGGTGACCCCAGTTGTTCTTCGGGTCGAAGGAGACGATGCAGGTCAGAGCACCCATGCCGTACACCCCCAGGTGCTGGAATGTCTTGAGATCCACTTGGAAGCCCGCGCCTCCGGTGGCTTCGGATCCGGCGATGGTATACGCGAAATTGACCATTGTGTCCTCCTGATGTGGCAGCGATACTCGTTGCCGCCTGTATGACGTCTGGGGTTGCCTTCTATGATGCTAGGTCCGGCGGCGGCGCGCTGCCTACCCTGCCCATTATGTCGAGAACCACGGTTTCTGTCAGGTGAGAACCTGGCTGGCGGTGAGAGCGTTCTATCTGGATATATAACCGGATAGAACGCTCTCACCGCCACTGGTGAAATCGCCGTCAGTAGGAGCCCCGGAAGCCACTAGCCAGAGCCCAAGAAAGAAGCCACTAGCCAGAGCCCAAGAAAATGGCGTGCTGACGTGGGCGCGCGCCCACGCGCCCACGCGCCCACGCGCCCACGCGCCCACGTCAGCACAAAGCATGGTGTGACCGATCCATCATCCCTGAACAGGGTGGGTGTATTCAGCACGAGTAGCCTTGACCCATGGACACAAAGACGTATCGAATCGACGGACACACCATGCGTGAGCATTGGATTACTGTGCCGTTGGATTACTTCGGTGCGCTGACGCTGCTGACCCCTGGCGTAGATGCGCGGATGGTACCGAACCGAATTAACATCTTTGCGCGCGAGTACATTCGTGATGGCCAGGAGACCGCGCCGCGTCTTGTGTTTTTCCAGGGAGGGCCGGGTTCGGCGGCTCCGCGTATGGCGCCGATCGGCTCGTGGCTGGATACCGCGCTCGACCATTACCGCGTGGTCCTCATCGACGAGCGCGGCACCGGAAACTCGCATCCGCTGGAGAAGATGGCCGTGACCTGCGTCGGAACCCCTGAGGTGCAGGCCGCTTACCTCGCCTGCTTTCGCCAGGATTCGATTGTCCGCGACGCCGAAATCCTCCGCCAAGAACTCCAAGACGATACCCCATGGGCGGCGCTCGGCCAGAGTTTCGGCGGCTTCACCGTCACCTGCTACCTCTCCCAGAGCCCGGCGGGCCTCTCCGAAGCCTTCATCACCGCCGGGCTGCCGTCGGCCACAAAGCACGCCGACGAGGTCTACCGGCTCACCTACCGCTCCATGATCGCCCGCAATCGCGAATTTTTCACGCGTTATAACGACGACGAAGCGACGGCCTGGTACGTGGCCACTCACCTTGCTGACGTCGAAGAATTCCTGCCCACCGGGGAGCGGCTGACGCCGGCGCGCTTTCGGCAACTGGGCATCATCCTCGGGTATTCGTACGGCCCCGAGCAGCTGCATTTCCTGCTGGAGGACCCGGTGTGGCGCCATGGTGGGCAACGTAAGCTGCGCCCACAGTTCCTCTCGCGAGTGAGCAAGCTGCTCTCCTTTGCTGACAACCCGTTGTACGGGGTGCTGCACGAGTCGATTTACGCACAGTCCACCACCGGGGCGACGGCGTGGAGCGCCCAGCGGGTGCGCAGTGAGTTCCCCGAGTTTGTGCTGCCGGAGACACAGGCAGGAGGTTCGGCGGAAAACGATTTGCGCAAGGAGGGCTTGGGATTCTACTTCACGGGTGAGCATGTCTACCCGTGGCAGATCCAGCAGGATCCGGACCTGGCGCCGATGGCCGAAGCCGCGGAGGCGCTGGCATTCTCCCAGCGTTGGCCCGAGCTGTATTCCTCGCGTGTTCTGGCCGAGAACACGGTTCCGACTGCGGCCTGGATCTATCTCGACGATGTCTTTGTTCCCTACCAGCTCTCCAAGGAAACCGCAGACACGATTCGCGGCCTCAAGCCGCTCATCACCAACGACTACCACCACGATGGCTTACGCACGGGTGGGCCGCAGATGATTGAGCGGCTGATTGCGGCTGTGCGGGGTTGAGTGAGGCTGAACGTTGAGTGGGAGGGGACAAGCGGATCGCTTGTCCCCTCCCACTTAGGTTTGGGTGAATGAATGGGTGGGGATTGGCCTGGTGAATGAATGGGTGGGGATTGGCCTGGTGAATGATCGGGCCTGCTTGGCCTGGGTCGAATAGCCGAGCTTTAGTGAAATAGCCGAGCCTTACCGAAATAGCCGAGGGAAAGTATCTCCGTAAAACCCTCGGTTATTACCGTTTGCCTCGGTTATTTGAAGGATTGCCCGGTGGCTATGCGAATG
>JBDIAV010000117.1:0-8218 GCA_039812645.1 Actinomycetaceae bacterium | reverse complement strand
AGTACTCGTTACCGCGTCCCGGCGACAGGTAAAAACACTACCCACCCAACCCACCACCGTCAAACCACAACCACGAGACCCCCCTCACACACCCACAAAACCCACCCACCACAACAAAAACAGCAACATCACACTCAGTATGGTCGGAAGCATTCCCGTCGACGTGTTATAAGGAGACCCCCGCACGTACTCAATAGGTTTAACCCGCACGTACTCAATAGGTTTAACCCGCACATATTCACCTAGCCCATCCAAAACAAAGAGGGTTGTTGAGGGGCTGACGCCTCGCGTCAGCCCCTCAACAACCCCGCATCATTCCTATAGAACCTCGACAGAAAACTTAGCCCCGTAGATTGTTGTCTTTGATGTAACGGCGAACCGCACTCGACACCGCGTCCGCCACTCGCGGGTCAAAAACTCCCGGGATAATGTAATTCGAGTTGCGCTGATCGTCAGTGACGACATCAGCAACCGCAACAGCCGCGGCGCGCAGCATTTCATCCTCAATCCTGCTCACACCGGCCTTAAGCATGCCTTTGAATAACCCAGGGAATACCAACACGTTATTGATTTGATTCGGGAAGTCGGAACGTCCAGTGGCGACGATCGCCGCATACTTGCCCGCATCGGCCGGATCTACCTCCGGGGTTGGATTGGCCATCGCAAACACGATCCCCCCGTCCGCCATCGTTGCAATGTCTGCTCCCTTGAGAATATTGCCGGACGAGACACCGATAAAAACGTCAGCACCGACAAGGACATCCTTCAGGGATCCTTCGACACCACGGGGATTCGTGTTCTGGGCAAGCCAGTTGCGATGGGAGTTAGCTTCCTCGCGGAACGGGCCAAGTGCCCCGTTGCGTCCACACCCAATAATGTCCCGAGCACCGTGAAGCTGCAGCAGGCGAATAATCGCCGAACCCGCCGCGCCAACACCCGAGACAACAATTCGCACATCCTCAATCTTCTTGTCCACAACACGCAGAGCATTGATCAGAGCAGCAAGAGTCACAATGGCAGTGCCATGCTGGTCGTCATGGAAAACGGGGATGTCTAGTTCTTCCCGTAGCCGCTCCTCAATTTCAAAACACCGAGGCGCAGAGATGTCTTCAAGGTTGATACCACCGTAGACAGGAGCAATCGCTTTGACGATACTGATGATCTCCTCCGTGTCCTTAGTATCAAGACACACAGGCCAAGCGTCCACGCCGCCGAACTTCTTAAAAAGCGCGGCCTTTCCTTCCATCACAGGAAGTGCAGCTTCGGGACCGATATCGCCGAGCCCAAGAACAGCGGTGCCGTCTGTTACTACGGCAACCGTGTTCTTCTTAATCGTGTACTTACGAGCAAAACTCTTATCACGGGCAATTTTCCTGCACACGCGAGCCACGCCTGGCGTATAAACGCGAGCGAGATCCTGGCGCGTACGAAGTGGGTTTTTCAACTCGACGGAAATTTTGCCGCCGTCGTGCGCTTCCAACGTGGCATCAGAGATCTCGAGAACCTTAGCTCCCCGCATCATCTCAATCTGATGGTTCACCTCATTCACGTGAGGCGTATTAACACAATCACACGTCAAAAGAACGATGAGGTAATCCTCGAGTGATTCAAGCATGTCAATGCCAGTGACCAGGGCGCCCGCGTCGGCAACAGCCTCTACCAAGTGCTGCGTCGCACGTGGGTGGTATGGGACCTGCACACGCATAGTCACCGTATAGCTGGGACTGGTTAAGGACATGATCTACTCGCTCTCGAATACGCGGTCTGTCAAATGACACAGCGATCGTAGGCAGACAGCAGATAGGTTCGGGTGGTCTGACCACATTTGAGACATAAATACAGTGATTTCGGCGACATCCAAGCCCTCCAGGGCCTTTTGGGATGTTGGTCCTTTGACATCCTCGTGGAACAAATTGGAACAAATAGTTCGGACATGTCGAACTCACCATAAGCAATCCCTTCAGCACCTCTTTTTGCCGACGACGACGCCGTCGAAAATCGTTGGAAATAAGCCCGTTAACCTACGTCAAATGCACTGCCAACCAACACATTCCAGTGCCGCTCCATCTATGGCGGCAAGCAGTTTCAAATGACCACACCTAGAGACCCTTAAGGCCTATACCCGGAGGTCATTTCGTACGAATTTTCGAACATCAGAGCAAGTCAAATGACAAGAAATGTTCGGAACGGCGAGATGGTGTTCGCTTTCAACTATTCACATTGTTAAGATTGGCTCACCCCACGCGAAACGTGACCTATTTATTCGCATTCGATTCACGCCCGAATGCGGACACCGTTCAACACCTTTGCGGATCGTTTGGGGACTAATTGGCACGCAAAATGTTCAAAGGAGTGAACTATGAGCCAAGATGAACAGACGTTAGACACGCCAAAACGGCTTGACATCACGGTAGATCGCGAATCCAGTATCCCGCTCCACGTTCAGGTTTCGGAGCCCATCACCCAAATGATCCTTTCCGGGGAACTTGCCCCGGGGCAGCTCATTGAGGACGAAGTCACGCTCGCCACTCGACTGTCGGTTTCTCGCCCCACGATTAGGCGAGCTTTCCAGGACATGGTCAATGGCGGCCTGCTTACTCGCAGGCGAGGCGTCGGAACCCGTGTGACACCATCACACATTCGCCGTCAGGTTGGATTGACAAGCTTGCACGATGATCTCGACAAAGCGGGAATGTCGCCTCGGACTGACGTGTTGTCATACAACGTCCAGTTGGCCGACGCGGAGATCGCAAAGCTCCTCGAATGCCCCGAAGGCACCGAGGTAGTCATCATTGAGCGCGTGAGGTGGAGCAAGAGCACTCCACTCGCTCTCATGCGCAATATTATCCCCGCTAAGTACGCGCCTTCACTGACAGAGCTAACAACCCACGGCCTGTACGACTGCCTCGCGCAGCGTGGCATCCGCCCTGTGAGCGCGGTTCAGACCGTCGGAGCACGTCTTGCCGACGCTCGCGAGGCTGAGCTTTTGCAAGTGAGTGAAAAGAGTGCCCTCTTCTCAATGCAGCGTTCCGCTTACCTCGAGAATGGCGAACTGGTCGACTACGGCAATCACCTATATGATGCGGCTCAGTACCACGTAACATTCTCTCTTCATTCCGACTAGAGAACCCTCCGGCGAATGAAGGACTTCGGCAGATTCATCACCAACTAGTCATAACTTAAGTTTGAGCGACCGATCACGTTCAACGGCGCTCAAGTGTATTTCTTTCACGCACTCAGACTTTCCATGACAATCTGATGTCTCCTGTAGCTCACCACGTTCAACCGAGCCAGAGTCCAACATCCTCCAAAAATATGGTGGGAGAGGGGCGGAGAACACCATCTCCACCCCTCTCCCACACGCTCACCACCGTGAAGCGCTTAACTTCCAGCACTTCACGTCTCATCGCGCAAGAAGAATCTATAACCAGTTCACTCGGTCTAAATTAGATGCGAACACGCCCGACACCACGGAGAACGCCTACTTTTTGTATGCCAACAAGACTGTGGTGATGGTCACTACCCGAGTTCATTATATGTAATAACATTTAATGAACGAGGGGTTGCCTGCTCTTCACTGTCGCATGTCAACAAAATCCGACACCTAAATAATGTCAGTTCTCCGAACGGTCACCTTTCCCCCAACTTCTCCGCAAGTACCGCGACCTGCATTTATTAGTAAGAACATATGAAATGCAAGTACTCTAAAAAATTTTCATTAGCCTCTTCTTTGAGCTGATGAAATCCGTTTTCCGTACTTTTTGATGAAGGTCCCACGACCTGGTTTCGCAGCAACCCTATGCTTTGTCATGTACAAAGTTCCTGCACATGTTTGGAGATCAGGTGAACACTGAGGTTGAAGCACTCAATGAGTCTTTTACACTCGCAATTTCGATGGACAATGACTCCGAGGAGCCTCTCCATCAGCACATATCGGGACCTATTCAGACCATGGTTGTCGACAATCGCCTAGACAGCCTTCCTCTCACAGCACGCCATCCCTCCCAGAGCCTCACCACCGAGGAGCCCCTTCTTCAGCCGAATGGGAGTGCAGCTCATTTCGCGCTTCCTCCCATTCATCGGAAAGTAAGCCTCACCAGCTTGTTCGAGGACCTCAAAGATGCAGGTCTTCATCCCAAGACCAAAATTTTGGAGTATAAGGCTGAACTCGCTGACGCGAAGATCGCGGAACTCCTAGAGTGTGATGAGGGAACTGAGGTCGTCCACCTCAAAAGATTGCGTTACAGCAGAGGTTATCCTCTCGCCATCCTCAACAATCTTCTCACAGCATCGAAAACTCCATGCCGCGGCCAGCTCGCTGACTCCGGGCTGTACGAGTGCCTCAAATCAATGGGTAGCACACCGGTATCTGCGTTCCAGAACGTCGAAGCCAAACGAGCTAGTAAAGAAGAAGCTGCATTACTGCAGATCGATGAGGGTTCAGCTGTGATTGCAGTAGAACGAACAGTGTATTCCCACACTGGAGAGGTTCTTGATGTCGAAGAAGATGTCTACGATGCTTCTCAATACCTTCTGACGTTCTCCCTCGATTCCGAGTAGAAAGACGCTCCATACAAACGTCTATCTCGCAACTGAGAAAGACACGTCGTGAGCGGTCCACCAACGAACAACCGCCCTGTTATCGCTGAAGAACTGGATAACAGGGCGGTTAGCTGTTTTATACCGCAGCTAGTTTATTGATCGACACTACTGTGCGCGCTCCATGATGAGCTCACGCACACGGGCGGCGTCCGCCTTGCCGCGGGTAGCCTTCATGACCGCACCGACGATCGCTCCGGCAGCCTGCACCTTCCCGGCGCGGATCTTGTCCAGCACGTCCGGGTTAGCAGCGAGAGCTTCCTCGACTGCCGTAACCAGGGCGCCGTCGTCGGACACGATCTCCAAGCCACGAGCAGCCACAACGTCGGAGGGGGTGCCCTCTCCGGCCAGGACTCCCTCGAGGGCCTGACGGGCGAGCTTGTCGTTCAGCTTGCCGGACTGGACGAGTCCGTCCAGCTCAGCGACCTGCGCCGGGGTGACGGGGGCATCCTCCAGCTCCAGCTCGGCTTCCTTGGCGAAACGGGCGATATCGCCCATCCACCACTTGCGTGCACCGGCCGGAGTAGCTCCTGCACGCACAGTCTCTTCGACGATATCGATGGCTCCGGCATTGATGAGGTCGCGCAGCTCCTCGTCCGAGAGGCTCCACTCCTCCTTCACCCGACGACGACGAGCCGCGGGCAACTCCGGAAGCGACTCACGTAGCTCCTCCACCCACTCGCGGGCGGGAGCAACCGGGACCAGGTCCGGCTCGGGGAAGTAACGGTAATCCTCGGAATCCGACTTCACGCGGCCCGACGACGTCGAGCCGTCCTCCTCGTGGTAATGACGGGTCTCCTGGGTGATGGTGCCACCAGCGGCCAGAATCGCAGCCTGACGCTGGATCTCGTAACGCACAGCGTTCTCAATACCGCGGAACGAGTTAACGTTCTTGGTTTCAGTACGCGTACCGAAAGGAGCTTCAGGGTTGTCACGCAGCGAAACATTAACATCCGCGCGCACGTTACCGCGCTCCATGCGGGCCTCAGACACACCGAGTGCACGGAAGATATCACGAAGCGCACGCACGTAAGCCGCCGCCACCTCGGGCGCATTCCTGCCAATTCCCGTAGCCGGATGCGACACAATCTCCACGAGAGGCACGCCCGCGCGGTTGTAATCGACCAGCGAGAACTTCGCGCCCTGGATGCGGCCGGAACCACCCACGTGGGTGTTCTTGCCGGCATCCTCTTCCATGTGGGCACGCTCGATCGGGAAGCGGTATACGCTGCCATCCGGCAGATCCAGATCAAGGAAGCCCTCGTAGGCGATGGGCTCATCGGACTGCGAGGTTTGGTAGGCCTTCGTCAGATCCGGGTAGAAATAGTTCTTACGCGCAAAGCGGCAGCTCTCGGCAATCGAGCAGTTGAGCGCCAAACCAATTTTGATGGCGTACTCCACGGCCAGCTTGTTGACCACCGGAAGCGAACCGGGCAGGCCGAGCGACACCGGAGTCACAAAGGTGTTGGCATCTCCACCGAACTCATTCGGGGCGCCGTCGAACATCTTGGTCTTGGTGCCGAGTTCGACGTGCACTTCCAGCCCGATAACAGGGTCAAAGCGCTCGACGGCCTCATCAAAATCCATCAATTCGTCCATCAGAAGGTCTCCTCGAGGTCAGCAGCCGGGCAGGTGTTAGCGATGGGCTCGCCGAGCCCCGCTTCCAGCGCGCCAGCAATTCGGTACATGGCGGCATCCCCGTGTGCCGGTGCCAGGATCTGGAAACCAACGGGCAAGCCGTCCTCATCTGCCAGGCCCGAAGGTAGCGACAGGCCGGGAACGCCAGCGAGGTTAGCCGGGATGGTGGCCACGTCGTTGAGGTACATGGCGATCGGGTCATCGACCTTATCGCCGAACGTGAAGGCCGTCGTAGGCGCGGTGGGAGAAACCAACACGTCGCACTGCTCGAAAGCAGCGGCGAAATCACGCTGCACCAGCGTACGCACCTTCTGGGCGCTGCCGTAGTAGGCGTCGTAGAAACCGGCGCTCAGCACGAAGGTACCGAGAATGATGCGGCGCTTAACCTCATCACCAAAGCCGGCGCCACGGGTGGCGGCCATGACCGTCTCAGCGGTGACCGGGCCCTCGGTGGGCTCCACGCGGATGCCATAACGCATGCCGTCAAAGCGGGCCAGATTCGACGACACCTCGGCGGGCATGATGAGGTAGTAGGCGCCCAACGCATACTCGAAGGACGGGCAGTCCACCTCGATCACCTCGGCGCCCAGGCCCTTGAGGACCTCGACAGCGTGGTTGAAGGAGCCGAGCACACCCTCCTGGTAGCCCTCGCCCTGCAGCTGCTTGACGACGCCGACCTTGACACCCTCCAGCGACGTGCCAGCAGCCTCAGCCACAACCTGCTCGAAGGCCGGAACCGGCTCGTCCAGGGAGGTGGAATCGAGCGGATCGTATCCACCAATGACCTCCTGCAGCGCGGCGGCGTCCGCCACGGTGCGAGTCACGGGACCAATCTGATCGAGCGAGGACGCCATGGCGATGAGGCCATAACGCGAGACCGCGCCATAGGTGGGCTTGACGCCCACCGTTCCGGTTACGGCAGCGGGCTGGCGGATCGAACCGCCGGTGTCCGAGCCAAGGGCTAGTGGCACCATGAAGGAACCAACGGCGACGGCGGACCCGCCGCCGGAGCCGCCCGGAATGCGCTCGTTATCCCACTGGTTAAGGGTGGGGCCAAAGGCGGAATGCTCAGTGGAGGAGCCCATCGCGAACTCATCCATGTTCGTCTTGCCAACGATCGGTAGGCCAGCAGCGTTGAGCTTGCCCACCACGGTGGCGTCATACGGCGGCAGCCAACCTTCGAGAATCTTCGACGCGCAGGTGGTGGGCTTACCACGCGAGACCATGTTGTCCTTGATCGCAATCGGCACGCCAGCCAGGCGGGGCAGTTTCTCACCGGCGGTACGGCGAGCATCCACGTCACGAGCGGTGGCGAGGGCGCCGTCGTCGTCGACAAAAAGGAACGCGTTAAGCTTCGGATTCAAGGCATGGATACGATCCAAACACGCCTGGGTCAACTCAACCGACGTGATCTCGCCGGCGGCCAGCAGGTCGGCCAGTTCGAGAGCGGTCTTCTTCAACAATTCGCTCATCACTCCTCCCCCAGAATCTGCGGGACCAGGAACTTACCATCCTGAGCCGCGGGAGCCGAGGCGAGAACCTCATCGCGGTCAAGGGTGGCGGTGACCTCGTCCTCGCGCCAGACGTTCGTGAGGGGAATCGGGTGGCTGGTGGCCGGGACGTCCGGGGTTGCCACCTCGGACACCTTGGCGACGGCGTCGGCGATGACAGCCAGTTCACCGGCGAGCCGCTCCACCTCCTTGGGTGTAAGGGCAATTCGTGCGAGGCCCGCCAGACGGGCGACCTCGTCTACAGAGAATGACGACATGCCCTCGATTCTACTTTGTTTATTGTTACGTTCCTGAGACGACGTGGTGACGTTCGCCCACTTTGGTTCTCGACGGAAAGATGTTGACCTATCACCGCTGCGCGGTGATAAACAGTTTCGTCAGCCTCGGCACACCAAACAGGCTCGGTGTGCGCTCGGCTTTCCTCCTGAACACCGCTGCGCGGTGATAAACAGTTTCGTCAGCCTCGGCAC
>JBDIAV010000116.1:0-8595 GCA_039812645.1 Actinomycetaceae bacterium | reverse complement strand
ATAAAGGGCAAGACCTCAAGGCCCAGGCTGATAACGCCGACGAGGACACTCCGTAAGCCGTCAGGGACGCTATCCAGAGAAGCACGTGAACCGACGAGGCAACTGAGTCAAAGGGGTGCTGGTGCTGTAGCCACTGGTAACTCACAGGGGCAGCACTCATGCCCTGGACCAGGTTGGCGAAAGCTACACAGTCACTGGTAACTCACAGGGGCAGCACAGTAACTGGTTACTGTGCTGCCCCTGTGTATTTTTTCATCGAGATCGCTGGAAGATCGCGGCTACTCGTTCGAGCTAGTCCTTGCTCGCGGTCAATCCTCGCTTCAGATTAATTCTTACTCGTTCGGATTGATCCAGGGCGCCGAACGTTTCTCGCCAGCCCGAACAGGAACCGCCAGAGAATTACCCGAGGCAGGCCTGGGGCATGTTCCAAACGGCGTGAACGACGCTGGGAAGTTCAACGCGCGATTGAAATCGATGGTGAGGCCACCTTCGTCATCATCGGAATCGGGGCCTGGGAAGGAAACAAAACGCCAGTCGGCGGTTTCGGAGCCGTTGGTCTCGTCGTAGAAGATAGCCGTCAGGTTGTCGGCCGGATCTCCGGAGACGGCAAGGGTGCAGGCGACGCCGTTGTAGGTGAAGGAGACGTCGCCCACCAGTGTTGCCGAGCTGGAAACGCCCTTGCGGGCCGTCTCGATCGCAACGGTACGGGGAGCGTCATAAGCGGTGAATGTCGCGGGGACGATAGCCTCCGGGTCATATTCGTAGGTGGGGACGCCCTCAAACTGTAAGCGGGTGGGTGCAATGGAATCGCGAACTCGCACGCAGTAGCGGCCCCCGCGCTTGGCAACCTCAGCCACCCGCGTTCCGGCCACCAGAGAAAGATCAGACTCTCCTTCAGCCAGCTCAAAGACCGCTTCGCCAAGGAAGTCCACGCCACCCTGCGTAACAGTTACAGAGTCTGCCGATCCTGCGGCGCGAGGGAAAGATGCCACGGCAGCATCATGGTTGGCGTACCACACGCCAGGAAAATCACCCAGCCACGAACGCTCTTCTGAGAGCCACGTGAAGGAAATGAGGCTGAGCCAACCATGCTCCGCCGCTAGATCCTGATTTCGCTTCTCGTGCCACTCGTGCCACGAAGCAGCGCCATAGTTCTCTTCAGTCATGATGACCATCATAGGCTTCTCCCTTGTTTTATTAAAGAAACCGTCTAAATTACGGAAAAAACATAGAAAGGATACGGGGAGAAAATGTGCTCCCGATCTCGAAGAGTGTGAGTAGAACGGTGGTTTACCCCAGAGCTTTTGGCTCCATTTCAAGGATTACAAGGCGGTATCACAGGAGAGGGGCGTAGCCTGTGGCCGGGGACACGGCTTTTCACTTTGCCCACTCCAGAAAACCGCTGTAAGCTTATGGACGTCCCAAACAACGGGACATGCGCTCATAGCTCAATGGATAGAGCATCTGACTACGGATCAGAAGGTTGGGGGTTCGAGTCCCTTTGAGCGCGCTGAAGGCTCCGCGTCGGTGATTCGCTCCCGGCACGGAGTTTTTTCTTTTGTCTGCCGACAGTCTAGGCTGGTGCCACACGAGCACGGGAGGATGTCGGATGCCACAAGCCGGGTCAGCTAGCGGATCAGCTATGACGTGGGAGGAGTGCCTCGCCTTCGTCAAGGACACCTTCACATCGGATGATTCAAGCGATATCCATGCACGCCTGAGGCTGGATGTTCGCGGTACCACGCATCCTGCGATGGTGTGGCAGGGGAAATCGACGGCATATTCGTCAAACGAAGTTGTGCATATCGCTTCACCGATCTGCCCCGTGGAGGTTGGGGATCTCGCACATCTCGCGCGCCAAGCGGACGAGTTTCCCTTGGGGGCACTGCGCATCATGTCGGACACGGTCCACATCCATCAGGCACTCCCTCTCACCCATCTGGAAACCACACGCCTCGCAGCGAGTATCAGGCTCATCGTGGCTGAGGCCCTCACACTCTCGCAGGAGGCCTGATGTTTGGTCGCAAAAAACGTGAACGCATCATCTCCGACTGGGCCTCTCTCCAAGATGCCCTTATCGGCAACTTCGACGCGGAAGAGACCGGCACCGGCGCCATGCAGGTCAAGGTCGAGTGGAAGGCTGAGGGACGCTCGCAAGACGTCACGATTGCTTACGCGGTGGCCCCCGAGATCGGCCAGATCGCCTACATCACGGCACCATTCGGATCGGATATTAGCGCCGAGTATGTGCGCCGCTCCATGGAAGAATCAGTTCAGTTTCTCGACGGCGGCGTTGTCATCGATCACGAGTCGCTCGCCTTACGCGCCACACTGCCCTTTGAGGACATGCCTTTTTCCGTTATCAGTTCTGAGATCCATCAGATTGCTGCTAATGCGGACGAGATCGCCACAATTCTTCGGAACGACGACGGCGCGGCAGATTCCGATACCAACGTCACGTCCGAGTACTGAGTAGCGAGGTACGAGGCCTGGACGGGTACGACGTCGGGAGAGTGAGAAAACTGAATGCGCTAAAGCTTAAAACAGCCACCTAGCCCGCTTAAGCTTTAGCGCATCAAGTCGCCGTTATAACCGTTCATCTCAAACGTTCATCTCGAACACGAAAGTTTAAGTAGACGGAAGGGAATCATCCTATGTTTGGAAACCCAGAACTGACCAAACGCATCGCTGCACTCGAACAGGAAGTGGCTCGCCAGCAGGTTGTCATCAACGAGATCATCCGTCAGACAGGTGTCGAAATGCCATCGGGGGCCGGACTTCCGTCCAACAATGAACCGAGCATGTATGGCAACCTACCCACAACTCTCCCACCGCGAGCACAGCAAGCACTCGCCGCAGGAAAAAAGATCGAGGCGATCAAGCTGGTACGTGAGGAATACGGATTTGGACTCAAAGAGGCGAAGGACTTCGTCGAAAAATTCGAGCGCAGCCAAAATCCAGGCGCTGGGGTGACAGGATCGTCAGCCTGGAACTAATACTTCTCCAAGCTTTCATTCTTTGACCAATACCTCATCAACCAGTATCTTGTCGGCCAACACCTCATCAACCAGTACCTCGCGTGCTTTCGTGGGCCAGTACGTCTTCCGTCAATACGTTGCATATTTCGTTCTAGCGGTCCACAAGTAGTACTTACGACCACTAGCGTGAAAACGCACGAAAAATATGGGAACGCACGAGAAAAGAGAATTTTTCGTGCGTTCCCATACTTCTTGTGCGATGCCATCAAAGCGTCCCCCTAAATCCCTCTTCATCGGATACATGATGTTGTGAGTGAAGAGCCGTAGGGATGACCTACATGGTCATAGTCGAGGGTGCGCGCCGTACTCACCTCCCCTATTTCTATTATTTCCGCGGCTTCGCACGCCGCGTCGGGACGGCATTCGCAGGATCCTCGGGCCATGGGTGACGCGGGTAGCGACCTCGCATCTCAGCACGTACCTGGGCGTATGGCCCGGCCCAGAAGCTCTGCAGGTCATCTGTAACGGCCACAGGGCGCTGCGCTGGAGACAACAACTCCAGTGTCACCGGTACCCCAGGAACCCTCTGCTCTGGAGTCACGGCGAGCCGTGGGGTCTCAGCCCAACCAAATGCCTCCTGGACGCGCAGCCGAACAACAGGACGCCCACTAGAGTAGTCAACTCGCGCCATCTGGCCGGTGGGCACCTCGATGCGTTCAGGTGCCAACTCCTCAAGTCTCAGTGCATCGGGCCATGGGAAGAGCCGCTCCAACTGACTGGCCGTCACATCAGCTAACTTGCCACCTCCCACAAATCGCGCAATCTCCAACCCTGCCCATTCGTCCAACCGGGAGGCCAGCGCCTCGTCTGAGACATCTGGCCACGGATCACCTACAACGTCGTGCAAGAAGGCCATACGCTCGCGCAACAATCGTGCACCCTCGGACCATGTCAGCGTCAGTCGACCTGCCGCCATCTCCGTCGCAACCCACCGGGTTGCCAGTTCAGAATCTGTACAGGCTTCATCTCGGGCAGAGAGTTCAATAGCACCAAGTAGACGAGTCGACCGCTGGTACAACCGCCCACCACGCATGACGATCTCACACCGCTCAGTCATCTGCCGCGCACCGAACTCCATTGCCAACGGCTCATCAAGAGCCGCGGCCGCACGAATCACAGCATCCGCGCGCTCCTGCGCGCGGTCCAGCTGGGCAATCGCCAGCCACTTCTCTCCCTGCAACGCCGAGTGTTCGGGCAACACCGCACCCGTTCCACTAGCCAAAAGATATCTGCCAGTTCCGGATTTCACGCGCGCAATGCGTTCCGGGTAAGCCCTCGCAACGATGGCGGCAACCTTCGCGTCGTCCGCATTCCGTCCTCGACCCTGACGATCTGAATCCGTAATCACCTGAGGAATCTGGACATCCTTCGAACCCTGTTTGTTACTGACACCGCGACCACCAGTACGTTGACTACTTTGACGCCCGGGGGCACGCACCCTATGGGAGATATCCGACGTTGAATCATGCTCCTCACCCACACCTGTGGTGCGTTCACGCCCATGAGGTTCGCCACCAAGCCCTCGCAGAATGCTCTCCAACCGCTTCACCTGCTGCTTCCACGTGGGCGAAGCAGCACCCGCCTTGCGCCAGCCCGCCGCAAGATCAGCGCCCGGCAGGCGCAGGTCCTCCTCAAGCAACGCACAAATCTCCACTGCCTGGCGCATACGGACCGACAATAGTGCGGCCCCCAGGCGCGGCGACAACGGCAGTTGTGCTAATTGGCGGCCCAGAGAGGTCGGCCGCCCCTCCGCATCAAGAGCGCCGAGCGAGAACAAGAGTCGCTCCGCTGCCTCGACCGCTGCAGGAATTGGTTCATCCAACAAAGCCAAACCCTGGGCGTGAGTGGCACCCCAGCACGCCGCCTCCAGCACAAATCCGGTAACATCAGCCGTTCGGATCTCCGGCTCCGATTGCGGAGCCCGCCGAG
Organism: Actinomycetaceae bacterium; assembly: GCA_039812645.1. Lineage (GTDB taxonomy): Bacteria > Actinomycetota > Actinomycetes > Actinomycetales > Actinomycetaceae > Ancrocorticia. The sequence goes on along the minus strand of JBDIAV010000116.1, from coordinate 3,628 downwards.
CCCATGAAGTCTCATCCATGCAACGGTAAACAGCACCCGGACCAAGGCGCCCAGCACGCCCGGCACGCTGTGTACCCGCAGCTTGCGACGCATACACCGTGACAAGCCCACCGATCCCGCGGGCATAGTCGGTGCGCGGCTCGCGGGACAGACCGCTATCAACAACAATCCTTACGCCAGGGACCGTCAGCGACGATTCCGCTACCGCCGTCGCCACAATGACACGCCGCGCACCGGACCCTCCGCGGACGCCGTCGTCGCCGGAAAAACTCAGCCCACTCAACACCCGATCCTGCTCGCGAGCCGGCAGCGCGCCATAGAGCCGCGCGACCTCCGCACCGCAGCCCTGCAACTGCGCGGCAATCGTTTCCACTTCCCGCACACCCGGTGCGAAGACCAGAACATCGCCCTCCGGAATTTCTACAAGTGCCCGCCGCACCGTCGCACTCACATGGGAGAGAAACTCGCGGCGTACACCGGTTCCCTGCCCCACCACTCCGAGGGCCTCAAAACCACGCGCAGGCGGGGCCCACCGGATATCGAGCGGATAGATTTCTCCCGGAATATCGACGACGGTGCCACCCACCAGGTCCGCCGTCTGTTCCGCGGCGACGGTCGCGGACATTGCAATAAGAATGAGGTCCTCGCGCAGCGCATCACGCACATCGATGGCAAGAGCTAGCGCAAGGTCCGAATCAAGATGTCGCTCGTGGACCTCATCCAGGATGATGGCGCCCACGCCCGGCAGTTCCGGATCGCGCTGCAGGCGGCGGACCAGCACGCCGGGCGTCACCATCTCGATGCGAGTGTTCTTACCAACCCGGCTCTCCCCTCGCACCGAAAATCCCACCGTCTGGCCCACGTCCTCGCCAAGGAGTGTGGCGATGCGGCGCGCGGCAGCGCGCGCCGCCACCCTGCGCGGCTGGGTAACGATTACTCGGGATGGTGGCAAGTCGCCGTCCCGCACCGCTCGCGATCCTGACGAGCTTCCGGCTGTTAATCCAGCACCGGGATCAGAGGCGCCCCGTAATGTTTCACGTGGAACATCAGTTGTAGCCTGGACTGGCGAAACTTCGCCTACAGTGCCTCGAGGAGTCGTCCTCAGGAATTCTGGCAGCTCTCCCGCGAGGAACTGGGCGACAAGCGGCGGAATGAGGGTCGTCTTTCCTGTACCCGGAGGTGCCTGAATCACCACAGCACCGCCCGACAATGCCCTAGCCACCTCGCTGAGCTGCTTGGCCACTGGAAGCCCCGGCGGATGCGCAAGAAGGTTATGCAGCGCGGAAATTCCTGGGGTGGCCCCCTCCTGAGGCGACGTCATCGGCCTACCAATCCACCAGTTAAATCAGCAGGCAACCTGCCTATCGATTCCTTCGACGACTCGTACGATGAAACCTCAGACGCCGTGTCCCGTTCATCAACTGCCGTAGCATCCCTAGTCACAAAATCACTGGTCCCGGTATCGCTATTCCCAGCATCATTAGTCTCCAAAGGGCCTACGGTCGATTCTGTCGTCGTAGCACCATCTGTCGTCATGACACCACCTGTTCTCGTAGCACCATCTGGCGTCACGGCACCAATTGTCTCCACGGCATCGTCTAACTTCACGACACCAGTTGGCTCAGCAAAACCATCTATCCTTGCGGCACCAGTAGTTGTCCCCACGACACCACCTCGCGCGACAACATCATCTGTCCCCGCAGCACCACCAAACTCCTGCGCCACAACATCCCGCAATCCATGGATGCCCTCAAACAAATGAGTCCCAAACCCGAGCTCACGGGCCGCCTCGATATTCACCAGCGAGTCATCGGTGAACAGGACATCTGCCGCCTGCAGATCACCACCAACCACAGCTCGCATCCGATCTAGGGCCAGATCGAAGATCGCCGGGTCCGGCTTGGCCAGCCTCACCTCGCCGGAAAAGACAACCGGATCGAACAACGCGATCCACTCGCGGCGGGCCCGTGTCAGCGCCGTCAACTCCCTCGGCTCATTCGAAAGCAGCGCAATCGGCACACCGGCGGCATGCAGCTCGCGGGCCAACTCCACCATGTCCTCATGAACGCCCTCCCACGAATCGTTGTCCGCTTTGAGAGCCACTCGCCAATCAATCTCGATGCCCAGCCCATCGCCAATGAGCCGCCAGTACTGCTCGGCATCAATCAGCCCGGCGTCATAGTCGTGACGAAATTTCCCCAGATAAAGCGGCCGCAACGAATCGGCGTCGGTGCCGATCAGCTCCGCAATCCCCGCGAACTGCTGCGAGGTCTGGACATGATGAAACAGGCCGTACAGGTCAAAAAGTATGTAGCGCATCGCCTTCCAGGGTATCGGAACTCCCCGATTAACGACGACGGCGCCTCACGTCACCTACCCGCTGATCGTAAGTTAGAGATTGCGTCGATAAGTTTGACCGACACGAGGATGGTGCAGGGCTTGCCCCAGAATGAGGAAGTTGTTAAGAGGGCGAAGTCCTCACGCTGCCAGGCAAGATTCCGCGACATCCGTAGTAGGCCACAGTAGGCCACAGCCTATCGGCGGAATCTCTTACATGCGTGCTGATGCCGCGCCGTCGTCGTCGACAATAAGTAGCGAGACGAAAAAGCTCCGGAGGTTCCGAAGGATCCGGCGGAAACTACGCTGACTCCCGCGCTACTTACCGTCCTACGTCCCGCTTGTCGAAAACCTCAGAAACTACAGTGCGCAGCCCCTCCACACCATCAAAGAAGTGCGTGGTGAAACCCAGCTCTCGGGCGGTGTCGAGGTTGACCTGGGTGTCGTCGGTGAAGAGCACCTCGCTCGGATGCAGATCCTCGCCCACAACCTCACGAATCCGTTCCAAGGCCACCTCGAAAATTGCGGGATCCGGCTTGGCCATACCTAATTCGCAGGAGAAAAGCGCGGGGTTGAAGAATGAGACGAACTCGTGGGTGCGAGTGATCTCGGTGCGTTCCTTCGGCTCATTAGACAGCAACCCCACGGGTACGCCCGCATCGTGCAACTCGCGCAAGAAGGCGACCATCTCCTCATTGATGCCGCCGGTGGCAGCGAGGTCGGCGGCAAGAGCCTCCCGCCAATCGATCTCGATACCCAGCTCTGCTCCCACGAGCCGCCAGTACTGGTCGATGTCTAGGAAGTTGGCGTCGTAGTCGGGGCGGTAACGGGAGAACGCTGGCCGTAGCACGTCAGCAGTTGTGCCGAGTCGGGCCGCGAACTCCTCCCATCCCGAGAGAGGCTTGAGATTATAGAACAGGCCGTACAGATCAAAGAGTATGTAGCGCATCGCGGTCCATTTTATCGGCCGCGGCGCCCAGGGACAGCCTGTCCACAAAACAGCGGGACGGGAACCTTATTCACGTGAAACCAGCTCACCCAGCGAAGATTTCATCTCTGTCAGCAGACCCTCACTGTACCCATGACACAGATAGGGTCTTGTGGCGAAGATAAAGACGATGAAAATCCAGCGTATAGCCAGAACAGCCGGGAACAGCCGGGAACAGCCGGGAACAGCCGGGAACAGCCGGGAACAGCCAATCCTATTACGAAGAGAACCTCATCGCCCCTGAACTTCAGTAAGGTAAGCGAGCACCGCGCGCACCCGCCGATTCTCCTCCCCCGGAGACAT
>JBDIAV010000115.1:0-8596 GCA_039812645.1 Actinomycetaceae bacterium | reverse complement strand
AAGGACCCTTCGGATCCCAGTCTTCCCACATGGTCTCGCGTTGGGCCCAAGCGGCTTCCACCAGATGGCCAGCATTGCCAGGAAGAGCGCCAATCTCGCGAATCTTCTCGGTCCATCGGAAGGCGCGATCCGTCAGCATTGTCCAGCGTGTTGCAAGAACCAATTCGGCTCCCGCTTCCAAGCATGCCGTCACCATACCGTAGGGCTCCACTTGGCTCGCTTCGCCGCCGGAGTAGCAAGCCACCAGTCCGACGCGTGGAGGCATCGGCCAGATATTCTCTCCTTCAGCGTAGAGCAGTGTGGTGCTGCCGTCATCATTCCATTGAAGAAGTTCTTTGTCCGGGAGTTTGTACTCTTCCCACTTCGGGCCTGCTGCCAACGACCCTACTGATAGATCAAAGCCTTCATCAGTTGCAGAATCGGTGTTCTTAGATGCTTGACGGCGGGCCTCAGCCTCCGCGTTAGAACGCCGGTAGTACTCCTCGCGCCAGGCATTTGTGTTCGCAGTCAGATCGATTGCGCTGAAAGGACGCAATCCTTCCGATGTCAATTCCGCCATACCAAACACGTCTCTGGAATCCTTGAGCATGAGGCTGGAGCTGGTTCCCATGCCAGCCATATGCCCAACGTAAAGCAGCCGTGTAATGGCCTCATTTCGGTTCCCGGCACAGATCGACGATCGCTCTTTTCTCAGGTTTTCTGATAGCCAAGCCCTGCCAGCTAAACCATCAAGTGGGAAGAGGTCCTGATCGTTGCGCGGTCTTCCATGGTTTCGCGCCCCGATTTCATTCAGCCACTGTCGGCCTAGACCACAAGCAAGAACCGCTCTATCTCTCACCTCGTTATCCTTCTTGGTGATATCAATCCACGGTTGGATGAGGTACACGCCGTTCCCGGAATGCCACGCTGGATGAGGAAGATCCGGATTGCCATCTCGAGCCAGGATCGGCGCCATCGTCACGACATCAACGACATCCAGGAGTACTTCCCTTGTGCCATCCTCCCGAGTGCCTCCGGTGGGGATCATCTCCCAGGGCACCTGACCGCATGAAGCCGGTGGATTCACAGCGAGTACGATACGATGCCCATTCTCTCGGGCCTTTTCAATCTCGGCACGCAAGGTCTCAAGGAATCCGCCCAGTTGTAGCGCATCCACCACCGGCTGCATCACCTTGACGAGGAAATCATCCCCGACAACCGAGAATATAGGCTGGTTGCCGAGCTCTCGGAGCCGTTTGATTGAACCTGCGAACGTCGCATCTACGTCGGTTTCCTGAATATTATCGCCAGAGGCAACCAGAGGCCTTGAATCCGATCTGCTCTCAGCGTCAGCAAATCCACCCGCAATCATGGCAGCTACTTGCTCACCGCCAATTCCGTCCAGACCTTCTCCGAAATCAGGCAAGCCCTCATTCAGCTTCTTGACCGCGTCACGGACGTGCTGCAGATTCGCCACCACATACTGCGGCGCAAAGGTCTCACTCTCCCAGGCCATATAGGTACCTGAGGAGGTGTCCACCCCATGCAAAACGAAATCGATATCAGCCATCAGTGGCTCCTTTCAGGGGATGCGTCTCCAGATGGAGCATCCTTCACAACAGCATCAAGTTCCGCTATCCACGGTATTTCTAGATCATCCAAACTGCGCGCGCTTCTCCATTCGAGGAGAGTGCCAGCAGCTTCACTATCAAGGGAATTCGAAGGCTCAGCAACCGTCCGTTTAGCTCTCGCGATCCGATTCTCAGCCCACTCCATCGCCTTGCTCTGATCCACCTTCTGTCGTGTACGAGCAACGCCTTCCAGCGCTGTCCCGTACTCGGGAACCGAGTAGACATCAGCCAATTCAACTTGCAGTGGTGGCATGTTGAAGTCTGCTTCGATCCTGCCAGCTTCACTGTTCAAGTTCATGCGCTTCACTTGCGGCAGGTGCCGCAACGTGGGAATCCTGGAGTACACCCGAGCCCACACCTCGCCATGTAACGGCTCCTCTGGACACTGCGGATTAACCCAGACGGTGGTTCCGCCGTTCCCATCCCCGCTCCAGTAGACAGCACTAGCGGCATCAATCAGACCATGCACATTCTGCCTCCAGTCCACGGATGTCTCTCCTACAGGTCTGGACTCTCGTCCGTATCCGCCAGGTGCAGGTACGTGATCACCTCCGACAGATCCACTGGCGGTCAAAGCGTACATATCCGGACTCTGAAGTCGTGCGCCCTCGGACCGTGACTGAACGCCAGAAGTCAATGTCAGCCCCGGATACTCCCCCGAAGTTCTCTCAGCGTCCTCAACCTGAGCCAGGGCATTTTCCAACTCGCTGAGCAACTGCTCGGTTTCCTCCTCGGACGCGTCCTCGCCTTCTTCAGCTTGCTCCAGGTACCATTCGAGCACCACTATGAGCAGTCCACGCAGCCGCTCGAATATGGCGTCGGGCATATCGCCAAGCTGGGCCGCCAGCTCGATTGCCTTCTCACGACGCGGCAACAACAGCGTCTCCACCAGATAGTCCGAGAAACATGTCCCCACATACGGCTCGCACAGCAACGCACCGAGTTCCAGATCAAGTAGCTCCGTCGCAGTTGCCGGGATGTTCCGCTCGCGGCTGGCTGGCCAGTATCGCCGCATCCACAGCCCCTGGGCGACTCGCTTGACGCCCCAGGCAGTACGCGGTTCCGCATATTCGACGACGACGTCCTCCCCCTCGCCTCCCTCCGCAACCCGGCTGGCTACCTCGCGCACCTGGTCACCAAAGAGAAGCTCCGTCCACAATGGAGCTTGACGATCATAGATTCGTGCACTGATACCGGAGATAGGTGATGGAGAAACGGAATTGATCACTCCTGAATCGACATACAACGCTGCACCTTGCGTGGCCAGCTCAACCACACCAAATGAAGCTCCGGGGTTCTGGTTACCCTCAGTGATGGTGACGAAGTCTCCTTGCTGCGCAACTTTGATCCGCTGGCTGTTGTTCATCAGTTGCTCCAATTCTTCTTGAGCCAGCGGTCCACCTGGTCAGGTGAGGTTCTCCGCATATAATCGCTGAGCTCGTCCTTCTCTTGATCAGCGCGCCTGAGAATTTCGTTCCATGTGGCGTGCCAATCCGCGTCCGTATCAGTCCTTGTCTGAGCCCCCGTCTCGGGAGTCTCACCGGAGAGATCATCGCCGCGGCCCACGATGGCTTTCATGAGATCGCTCCGAAGGCTCATCATCAAGCAGTCCCCAACATCGGGGTCTCCTTGGAGTTCAATCATGGAGGTCCCCAGGTACATGATGAGTTCATCCGCAGAGTACTCGCTAGCGTGATTCGCAGGCATTTGATCTACGGCTCGTTGATGGCGTTGATCTATCGGTCGAGCAGCATTCTTTGCCCATTCCGAGGACAGTTTCCGAACGAGATTATGGGCATCGGCCCCTATAATCCGGCCAAGGTTGTCTCCTTGACCAATCGGCACACCGTAGACCTCTTGGAGGTGAGTCTGTTTCCATACACGATTGGGCACGATGGCTTCCAAGTTCTCCAGCCGCTCACCAAGTATCTTGCTAGCGACGGCACGCCTCTGGCGCATCGCTTGTAAGATTTCGCCGTCCTCAAGGCTATGAAGATTCTTCTCCTGGACACCATGTATGAAGTGATTTTTCATCAAATTGACGCTCAGGAAATGCGCAGCAATAGCGCGAGTTGTTGTCAGAGCCGGAGAATTCCGGAACCCGGCTCTCATGTCGGGATGTTCGGTTTGGGTAAGCATTGCGTCCACAAATCCATACAGTTCCTTTCCCACACGGATTGAGACTGCCAAACAGAGCCTAGAGTCAACATGCGAGAGTCCTGCCCATGTACTCGTTCGATGCGCTTCATCCGTCAGTAGTTTGGGAAGGTCTTCTGTCTTAATCCGTTCACCTACGTCACGGCTCTTGAAATGCTCGGTAAATCGCTCTTCCAGAGAAAGTCCCAACGGCGGGACCACTCGTCCTGGAGACCTCTCAACACCATGCCTTCGTCCAGCTGTCTTTCTGACTCGTGGACGTGCAGTGAGACTAGAGGGAGCATCCGGATCCACAAGCCCCGAGTTTGTCGTGAGTGCTTGTTTGGCGATCCAAATACTTAGTTCGCCTTGGCCATTCGTTTCCTTGGCAACCAACGAGTGGTACTTTTCTCTCCACTTTGAATCTTCCGATGCCGTAGAGATGATCGACCCACAGGAAAGAAGTTTCCGCAAGAAATCTTCGAAACCAGTGAGATCATGATCCTTCTCGGTGAACTCACTCCATTCATCTTCCACAATCTTTTCGAGAGACGAAGCAACATCAGTCAGTTTCTCCCTGACCTGGGAAATAGTGGTGATGCCGGTCTTTTCTTCCAGAATATTGATGAGAGCCTTACGCCTCACGGTCTCATCGGAAAGGGAAAACTTAGGTAATTCCCCATCCAATAGCCTTCGAGTCAAACCTTTGGCAATATCAATATTTCGCTGTGTTGAAGAAGAACAGGTCCATATTCCCGAGTAGAGCTCGACATCTTTCCCATAAAGCACAATGAGATTCTCGGCCCACACAAGTGCATCAGCCATAAGCTTGGCATGCTTATAGAAAGCCTTGACGATCTCAACGACTGATTCTTCAGCGAGAAGAGTGCTCGGGCGATCAGGAAGCTCGGACTTTTGCTCGGGAACACTTGGAAGCAACAGTGCCGCGACACCTTTGGTGAATAGTTGAGTCGGAGTACTGGCATTTCTTCCTTTGGCACCACGAAGTCTCCCCAGGGTGCTATCCCCGTATACAGCATCGAAGTACCAGTTCTTGATATTAAACTCGTGCCAGCAGTTCTCAAGGACAACCTTGTACGGTTGGAGCCCGCAGTTCTTTACCCACGGCAGGTTTCGGATCATCTGATCCAACTCAATTTCCTCGTAGCGCTGCACCTCTGTAGCGATCTCTGAAACAATCGCTGCGGCCTCAGAATCCACCGCCTCCGATTTCAAGAGTGACACCTCTGATGAATCTGCCACTTGCCCTGGCGCGCCAGCGAACGGCCGGGCTCGCCCTCCCTCAGTGAAATCATCCATGGGGATTCCGCCTTTGCTTCGTTGTGCCAGCCAACTCTCGTCACAGGCTAACACCAAGAAGTCACTAAATGTCACGGATTTTTGTCCCAGTAGTAAGACAATTCGTTGAGAAAGCTACGCGGCCACGCATTCATACACGTCACCGCGCAGCTCTCACCCAGCTGAGCTCTCATCATCCACAGAGAACAGCGCCGCCACTCACACCCGATCAGTGCAGTCGTCCGCAGTGCGGACACTTGACCGTGACGCGGTTCCAGTCGCGATGAGCCCAAAAGGCCTTATGACACCCTGCACACTTGTGCGGCTCGGTGTATCCCGCGCTGTTGTTGCGGCTTGCCGAAGCAGTCTTCGTTGCCATGCTCTCCACCTCCTTCCACGATCGTTTTCCATCTGTTGCTTGTATAAGACGGAACGGCGAAGCACAACAGTGACTGCACTGGGCGTGGGGCAAACCATGAAACCGGTAGGCTCACACAAACCTGCACATCATCACTCGCAACCCACGTGTCACCGCGTTCCGTCTCTCTCAGGGAGAGAAAAGTACCGCGCAAGGAGGTTGCAATGTTGTTCGTGGAGACGTCCGGGTACCAGCAGGGACGTGTGGAGAGCCATCAGCTGTCGGATCATGTGTGGCGGCTGACGGCATTGCGCCGCTGCGGCGCTTCTCGCGAGATGGCCGCGGTGATGTCCGGCAATCTGTTGCGGCTTATCCAGAATCTGCCCGCAAGCAGTTCCGTCACACTCACTTGGTCCGCGGATTCCACCGGCGGCGTCCATCTGGACCTCACCGCCCGCGCGGTTGATGCCCAGTTCGCCCGGGATCTCGAATGGGTAAGCGGCACCTGGCACATCTGGGAACCCGTCACGCCGTTACCCCTCACCCGTCCGGGTACCGTCTACGAAGTCCGTCCGGCAGTTCTACAGTCGCCTCCTTCGAACCTCGCCTCGCTTGGTTTCGCCTCCCTTTCCGGCGACGACGCCGCCCGCTCAACGCATTCGAAGTCTCACGCGGTATCTGGTGGACGATTGCGGCGCGCTCGCGGCTGGCCGAAGCCCGCGCTGTCCGATGCAACGTCGCTGATGGAAGCGCTGCATAGCATGAGCACGGCATGTGAGAGCGAGCTGGAAGAAATGCCAGCAGTGCGGATCCATCTGGCACCCGCCACCGAGTTCGAGGCGGAACTTGCCGAACACGAGTTCCTTCAGACGGAGGGACGGCTCACGCCAGATGAAGCGGACGGCTATCTCGGTACTCCAGTACGGATGAGGGTACTCATCGGCGTATCGGAGGAAGCATCATTGCCCACACGGCTGCGCATTGCACTCGGCGATTGGGCCCTGGGCGATTACTCCACCCGTGCCATCGATCCCGCAATTGCCGGGAGGGTATGGGACGGTATTGATGCTCTTGCCGGACATGCCGTCCCTGAAGGCTACGCCGCCATCTTCGCCCGCCTGCCAGTGGCGGGCCCGCGCGCCAAGATCATTGGGATGCGCGTGCAACCCGCGGTGGCGGACGTCGTTCCGCTCTCCCTTCCCGACGATAACGCATGGAACTCGAAGACCCCCACGGCAGCAGGCTCCATGGGCGGAGAATCACCAGCAGTTGAAAAGGCTGGAATCCGGCTTGGCCATGCCCTCGATGAGCGTGGCAAGTCCGTTCCCGTGAGCGTCACATCCACAGACGCGTTGCGTCACCTGCACATCGTCGGCGGCTCGGGCACCGGAAAATCCACCTTGGAGGCGGCGCTGGTCCATGGCATCGCAGCCTCCGGGCACGGCGCCCTCGTGCTGGACCCACACGGAACTCTCGTCCAACGCATCCTTGACGAGCTGCCGGAGGAAGCGGCCGAACGCGCCGTCGTCGTCGATAGTGCTGATCTGGACAATCCGGTGCCGATCAACATCTTTCAATGCACGGACGCGGAGACCGCAATCTCGGAGATGCTGGAGATGTTGTATTCGCTGTTCGACCCTCGTCGGACGGGTATCATCGGGCCGCGGTTCGAACGCATCTTCCGCCAGGTGATGACGGCACTCGTGGCGCTCTACGGGCAGCAAGCGGCGCTCCCGTTGGTCCCGATGGTTCTCGCCAGCAGGGATCGCATCGAAAAGCTCGTCACAGCGATCACTCCCCTCGATCCAGTGGTGGCGCGGGCTCTTCGCACGGAGTTGGTGGACAATCGCGGCAGCGAGTTCTCCGATCTTCTTGCTTGGGTCACCTCGAAGTTTGATCGCTTCATCCACACACCCGCTATTCGCGGGGCACTCGGCACAGGTAAAGATGCTGCGGACGTCCCTAGCCTTATGGAGCGCAACGGGATTCTGCTCGTCAACCTCGCTTCGCCACAGATCGGGCAGGAACAGGCGCGTCTGCTGGGAATGATGTGGCTGGAGAAGGTCTCGCTCGCGATGGCCGGTCGGCAGATGGGAGCGGACCCGTTTTTCGTGGTGGTTGACGAAGCGCACCTGTTCCGCGAATCGCTCTTGGAGGAGATGCTGGCCGAGGGACGCAAATTCGGGATTTCGGTGACCGTGGCACACCAGCATTTCGGGCAACTCTCGCCGCAACTCTTGGAAGCACTGGAAGGCAACGCGGCCACCGTACTTGCGTTCCGCTCCTCCGTGGACGATGCAGGAAGGGTTGCAGCACGCCTTGGCGAATGGCCTGGGGAATCACTCTCACGGCTGGACAACATGACCGCGGCTGCCACACTGGCAGTGCCGCGAGGCCAGACGCCACCATTCACCCTCATGGTGGATCACAACGAAACCGTGGCACGGAAAGCCGCCAGCGATCCCGAAACCGCCGAGTTGGTGCGGTTGGCTGTAGAAATCCGCTCACAGGAACAGCTCGTTGATCCCTACCGTGAGGACCCTGTGCTGGGTGAGAAGGAGCTCAAGAAGGCGATCGAGCGGGCGCAGTTTCTCAACGTCATTCGGAAGTAAGCGTTGGAGTCCTGAGCCGGGCAGGTGCTGGTGTTGCGTTGATGGCGAGTTCCCGAGGATCGGAGGTGCGCGGGAGATTGTTCGTGTAGCGTGATGAAGGTAGACGGGCGGAGGATTAAGTGATGGCGGAAGAACTAAGCGCGCAGGAGGTTTTCAAGCTGGGATGTGCGTATTTCGAAGCCGGTGTCGAAGCGTATCAGCAGCGCGAGTTAGAGCGAGCTAAGCAGTACTTTGCTGCCGCGAGCCAAGCATTCTCGAGGCTCACTGGTGCGGACGAGATGTTGGCACAGTGCCTCATGAACCTCGCCGCCTGCATCTCCGAGCAGGGTCAGCTGGCCGACGCCGAAAAGCTCTACCGGCACGCCCTCACCCTCTACGACGGTGTGGAAGGCGCCCAAGCAGACCGTGCCCACTGCACCATGAACCTCGCCACCTGCATCCACCAGCAGGGTCGGCTGGCCGAGGCCGAATCACTCTACCGGCATGCCCTCACCATGTTCGACGGTGTGGAAGGCGTCCAAGCAGACCGTGCCGCCTGCATCATGAACCTCGCCAACTGCATCTCCGATCAGGGCCGACTG
>JBDIAV010000114.1:0-8622 GCA_039812645.1 Actinomycetaceae bacterium | reverse complement strand
CACCCGAACCAGTGTCGCCACCATCAGCGCCCGGCCCCTCCTCGGACCTGCCCGTCACTATTCCGGCATCAAGCACCACGTGACGCGTCACTCGGCGTTCGCCGCGTAGATCGGTGACCGCAGCACGCATGCGATGCTCACCCGCATCGAGGCCCACCAACAATCCGGCCCCACTCGGCACTTGGTAGAGCTTGGCTGGCCGTCCACCCCTCACCGTGGGAACCGGGCCCGATTCGGAGAGTTCCTCCAACCACCCCTGCGCGACTAGATCGGAGAACACCCCGAGCACTGTCGCGCGGGTCAAACTCGTGATCTCCATGACGTCGCCAGCCGTGATTTGGGCGGCATCCAGAGCATGCCGAAGGACCGCTTCACAGTTGAGCAGCCGCATCATACGGGGCGAGTTGGCAGGAAGATCAGACACGCTTGCCACTTTACCGCGACGGCGTAGACGTGCGCCGTGAAGGAGGTTACTATGGACTCTAAAGCAACATCCTTGTTGCCTTTCCACCACACTATTGGACAGGACACGCCGTGACCTCATTCGCCATGCCGGACGCGAATTCGCGTCCCGATACCCTACTCGTCGAGGACGCCGACTGGTGGCGTCAGGCAGTGGTTTATCAGATCTACCCCCGCTCTTTTGCTGATGCAAATGGAGACGGCATCGGCGATCTGCAAGGCATCATTTCCCGCATCGATTACCTCGCCGATCTCGGTATTGACGCCGTATGGTTGAGCCCCTTCTATCCCTCGCAGCTTGCGGACGGCGGCTACGACGTGGACGACTACCGCGACGTGGATCCCCGCATCGGCACCCTCGACGAGTTCGACGAGATGGTCGCCAAGCTGCACGCCAAGAATATCAAGGTGATCGTAGACATCGTCCCGAACCACACCTCTGACCAGCATGTCTGGTTCAAGGAAGCAGTCGCAGCAGGTAAGGGCTCCCCCGAGCGCGATCGCTACATCTTCCGTGACGGCCTCGGCGAAAATGGCGAACTTCCCCCGGCGGACTGGAAGTCCACCTTCGGCGGCCCGGGCTGGACCCAGGTTATCGAACCCGACGGCACCCCCGGCCAGTGGTACTGCCACTTCTTCACCCGTGAGCAGCCGGACCTCAACTGGAACAACCGCGAGGTGCACGAGGAATTCCTTACCACCCTGCGTTTCTGGTCCGATCGTGGCGTTGACGGCTTCCGTATCGACGTGGCCCACGGCCTCGCCAAGGATCTCCCCGAGGTGCTGCCCACCGAGGCCGAGATGGACGCCATGCCCAAGGATGGCAACCACCCAATGTGGGATCGCGATGATGTCCAGAAGATCTACGCCGAGTGGCGTGCGGTGTTCAACGAGTACACCCCGGCCCGCACAGCCGTGGCCGAAGCGTGGGTCCACTCCGACCGCATCCCGCTGTACGCCAGCCAGGAGAGCCTGGGCCAGGCCTTCAACTTCGACCTACTCAAGGCCAACTTCAATGCCAACGAGTACAAGAAGATTATCTCGCACAACCTTGAGCTTTCTTCGCGCTCTGGTTCGTCCAGCACCTGGGTGTTCTCCAATCACGACGTCGTCCGTCACGCCACCCGCTACGGACTACCCAAGGCCGCTCACGATAGCGACGAGATCATGAACGTCCCCGGCCCCGAGCAAGATTGGCTGCTCAGCGGCGGTATCGAGCCCGAACTTGATCGTGACGCCGGTCTGCAGCGCGCCCTCGCCGCGACCCTATTCATGCTTGCTCTCCCCGGTTCGTCCTACCTGTACCAGGGCGAGGAACTCGGCCTGCACGAGGTCGTCGAGATTGATCCCCAGGATCGTCAGGACCCGACCTTCTTCCGTACCAACGCCGAGGTCATCGGCCGCGACGGCTGCCGGGTTCCGCTCCCTTGGACCAGCGAAGGCCCGGCCTTCGGCTTCAGCGAGAAGGTCTCGCATCTCCCCCAGCCGGATTGGTTCGCCAAGGTCTCGGCCTCCGAGCAGGAAGGCGATCTCGAATCGCCTCTCAACCTCTACAAGCGAGCACTTCACCTGCGCCGCGAGCTTCAGGCTCCCGAGCAGTTGGAATGGCTGGACGATATCTCCAACGACGACGTCCTAGCCTTCGTTCGCCCGAACGGATGGCTCGTTGTCACCAACTTCGGTTCGGAACCCGTTGAGCTTCCGGCTGGCGAGGTCCTCCTGAGCAGCGGCCCGGTGACTGACGGTCAGCTGCCCGGTGCTACCACCGTCTGGATGCGCGCGGCGAAGTAGCGACGACGTAAGGTCGGCGACGGCGGCTTGGTGGCTCGTCTACATGAGTCAACCGCTCGATGCCGCTAGTGCCTGAGGGGGTCCGGAGTTTTCACTCCGGACCCCCTCGTGCTATTCGGTCGAGTAGTACGTATCGATCTCCAACGAGAATCAGGTAACGCAGAGAGGATAGCTGCCGGATCAGTCCGCCGTGCCGTCCGAGAGCAGGCGGGTTTGGACAAGGGCAACATTTAGGTCTGGCACTCCAATTCGACCACGGAACTGACTGTGCTGAACGAGCAACGCCTCAGAGAAGGGACTGACGAGTGAAGCAACAGGTTCCATTGTTTCAAGATCATTTACCTTGATGGCCTTGACATTCTCTAAATCCAGCACTAGGTCTGGTATCTCTCGAAATGATGGGAGATAGTAGTAGCGCCCCTGTGTGGCCCTGAGTATATTACGTTCCAGCTCGTTCCAAGAGCCCCTTGAGTTCGATGTAGCCCACTTCTGGTAGCGAGCATTCGATTTTAACGGATCAGCTCGCGCTACAAGAACAAATTCCACCTTGTTCTGGGCGAAATCGCATGCCGAGGTGAGGGCCACCCACCATTCTTGGTTTTCATCCCGGAGGATATCACCTGGCGCACGCCGCGTAGAAGCTGGTGGTGGATACACATACCGATGACTTGGATGTGAAGCGTTAGCCTGCTCTCGCTCATCATCGATGATACGCGCCAGTCTGCTTAGCAAAACTTGGGCAATGTCCGTGGCGTCGCCATCCGCTGTGTACTCAGTCCAGTTGGGAGCTAGTTCATCCCACATGTGATTAGTCAAGACCAAAGCAACATGCTGCTCAATCTTGTCAATTGTTTCGAGTGCTCGACTCTCGACAGCCGCAACAATAGCCGCAGGGAGTTGCTCGGTATTCTCTTTTGTAACCACAGTCACGAGGGGAGGCATCTGCTCGTCAATAACCTTTTCTGGAAGTGCCGTCCAGAACACAACGGGAGCGAACCTCGCCTTCTTAATATCGAGATATCTCGCATGGCCAGCCAAGTCGTCTTCAGGCACGGAAGCGGTAGCATCACGTCGTACATCAAGGACTACGACATCACTCTCACCGTTCTGTACCCGTGAGAATCCTTCATCGAAGTCAGTGGCGATTGAGACCTGAACGTCAATTTCCTCATTGTCCTCAAACGAGTCAGTGATCTCCCTCTGAGCATCCTCTGCGAGTTTGATCTTGTCCTCGATAATGAGGACGCGCACCTTCCGTCTCTTCACACCCGCCTCCTGAAGGTTGCCTCGAATGTAGCACCGTCAAGGGTACCTTCATTAACCAGCGTTAGTTCTCCTGCGTAGATGTCTTCTACGAGATTGCCCACAATGCTCAGTCCAAGGCCCACACCATCAGGCTTGGTAGAGAAATATGGATCGAAAATATAATCCCGGCTCTCAGAGGGAACCCCCGGACCTGAGTCACTGACGATAAGAGTCATTGATGTATCCTCATTCGACCGAGCATCCACGACAACCTTCCGTTCCATCCCTTGAGGCTGCCTTGCGGTCCAGTAAATCGCATTCTGAAGAAGGTTTACGAGAACCGTTAGCATCTCTGCCTCGTCGATTTTGACTGCAATTCCTGAGTTGGCACCGATGAGTTGCACGCTGTGGTCGTCAGCCTCCTGCTGTAGTATCGATATGGCACGGTCAATAACTTCATCGACACTGATCTGCTTGGGACGGCCTCTCTTCCGCCCACCAAAGGGCTCGATCTGCTTAAACAGAGAGGATAGAAGCAAAGCTTGATCGTCGGTATCTGTCATTGCCTTAAGAGCGATTCCGACTTTCTCACCGTCATTTAAGTTTGACTTGTTAAGGTCACGTCTGCCGAAGCGAGCGATGTTCTTAAGCCGGGTGACAACGGTACGTCCGTCGTGGAGCACCCGGTCGATAAGCGCTCCAAGTGTGGCAAGACGCGAGTACCGTGACAGAACGTTTTGGACCTGTGTGACTCCTTCCTGAATGTCACGATTCTTCGCATCAATGAGTCCGATCAGCCGCTCGTCACCCGGATAATTCTGTTTTAGTGCATTGCGAATCTCACCAAGATCGAATCGCTCAAACAGGCCACCTCTACGTTCCGGCTGTTCCTTCCGAGGGTGTCGAGCACTATAGCGCCGTCGTTCGAGTTGGCTAAGCGCAGCTCGAACCAGATACTGAAGATCAGCATAGGCAACGCTGGCAAGAATTCCTTCACGGTTGGATTGGTCTTTGAGCCCCTCGTTGCTGTCAGCACCGATAAAGACATGACCGATAATCTGGTTATTCGACAGCCTCAAGGTAGGACTCTGCACACGTCGTAAATCGAGCCCTAACCAATCATCTCCACTCTCACCGAATGGCAAAACACGGAAGCCGTCACGGTAGATACTAACCCCCGCAACCTCGTCCATGATGTCTCGGAATCCTTTGAGGTCGCTAGCACTCGGGATAATATTTTCCGGGTTGGCAGCCTGGAGAGATCTTTGGAGTGCTGTTTTCTCTCGATCCCAAACACTGATCTCAAAGTCGAACGGGCCAGCTTGCGGAGGCCTATCGTCGCGGTCCCATAGTTGTATCACCTCAATATCTTGACTCTCAGGTGGGTCCTGCTGCTCGTAGTGAAGCGCACCTGATCCGTTGACATCGATTGAGCCAGTAAGGCGATAGTGAGGAGTCCGCAATTCAGCCGACGGCTCGATAGGTCCAGCCAGATCTTCCAATGATTCGTCCACGTCCACAAGCTCAAGCACAATCTGGAACTCAGGCTCAATGGATTCGCTTGTTCCTAAACTAACGTTCGAACCACGCGGACGCGGGCGGATGAGGCGAGTTAGTGCAGTCCTAAGTTCAAGGAGATCATCACGATTCCACTCCCGGGAAAGCCTGTCGATCTGAAGAAGAGTGCCTTGTTCATGATGCGACCTACCTATCCGGCTGAAGACCTTAGCAGAAGCTCCATCTGCCAGGAATACATCCGGATCACCGACGTCCCATGCGACCTCAATCTCATCCAAGTACGCGTCTTCTTGGTCGAAGTCGGTCCAATCTATAAGGAGCTTAACCTCAGCAGAATCCTGCTTCCTCGTAGTTAGAAGCATCTCCTTACCAAGACGTGCCGCAGCAAGCCGACCAATTCCCTTCTCACCAAGCACGCGTCTGCCACCGTCACTGCGTGGCTTCCTTCGTTTAGTGTCCGTGGCGATATCAAGCCAGGAACTCTGGAGCGTAGCTACATCCATACCATGCCCGTCGTCCCAAACCTCAATGCCACCCTCTCCCTCCCTTAAAGGACCACGAAAGCGGATTAGGACAACACTGGCATCGGCGTCATAGGAATTCTTCACCAGCTCAATGATCGCAACCTTGTCACTACTGATGAGATCGCTACCTAGAGTACGAAGAAGCCTTGCTTTTGGACGGAGCGATCCCACTCCTGATGGCTCTTGAATAGTGAGATTCTGGGATTTCGGGATCACGAAACCTCCTCCTTCGCTGCTTCTAGCGCCTCTATCGGTGCCGGTGAAGCAAGAACTCTGGCTCGTGCTTCAGCAACACTAATTGCACGGATCACGCACATGCGGAGTGCGGCATCTGCATCGCTAGCTACCAACTGAGCCAATGCGACCTTAATGTCGGTACGGAGACCAGTCTGATCAGCAGGCAGCTCCATTAGGAGTGTCACAACACGGCTGACGTGTTCGTTCACCAGCAGTACATTACTCCCTAGCAAAAGAGAAAAGACGTGATATTGCGCCGTCCCGAGCATTGCAACAAAAGGAGGCCTCCAGTCAGTGGGTGGCTGCTGACGGAGAACATTTCTGAGTTCACGTACAGCCCGTTTCCGAGTGTTACTCAGCGACTGAACGTCGATGTGACTCAGCGAGTCCGTGGTGAGATCTGAGACGCCCCGAAGGGGTTCCATGAGAGCAACTGCGATATCATCCGGAAGACGGTGAATATCAAGTAGCGCGGCCACAGCGGCACAGGCGGCAGTCATATCGGGCCCTGGATACAGCCACCAGCGACTTTTCCGCTGCTCGGCTCCCCAGTCGGTTAGCCGTTGACGGATTCCAGGTAACCGTGGTTGTTCGTCGCACGGTTCAGTAAGGGGCAAGATCGTTTCGGCTACAACTCGACCAAGCAGAGGCGGAACAGCGTTTCCTATCTGCCTAAATGCATCACTTCGAGTACCACAGAATCTGAAATCATCAGCGAAGGTCTGGATGCGCGCTGCCTCACGAACAGTAAGAGTCCGGTGCTCTTGTGGGTGGATGTACCAGTAACCATCTTTCGCTATATGTGCAGTAATGGTTCGGCTTAGATCGTCCCAATCAAGACGCTTGTACTTGTCGTTGAATGTATCTGAACGATAGCGCCTGAGTCGTTCCGGAAGATCCGAGTACAAAGTTGTCGGCGTCATAAGCTCGAACGCTTCACGATCATCATCACGTACTGGCCGTGTCATGTGGTCATGCACTACTGTGCTTCCAACGTCTCCTCGCAAGAATCTTGCGAGTTGGCTTGTGGGCGTTCCAGAATACGGTAACTCGCGCCCCCCTATCCCCCCTTCAAGCGGAGGAAGGTCCGCAATCGCGTCTCGCACAGTCGAACGAGTTAAGGTTGGTTTGGGCCAAGTAGGCAGCGCACCATCATTACGCGCTTGAAGGATGAACCTCTTTCGATGCTGTGGAACACCATGACGCCAAGCATCCAGAAGCCTGTAGTCAACAATGTATCCATCCGCTTCGAGTATCGCGGCAATTTCCCGTATAACGGTTAGGTCGTCACCTATCGCCATGTCCGGCACATTCTCCATAAGAACAGCTCGTGGCTTTAGAGCAAGGACGACATCAATAAATGCTCGCCATAGTTCCTTACGGGAATCAACTTTGTCGCGGACCCCTTCACTCACCAGACTTCTGATCTTGGCACGACCCGCGCGACTAAATGGCTGACACGGTGGTCCTCCAGCCACAAGGTCAATACCGAGAGGCCCTAGCTGATCAATCAGAGACAAAACCTGAGAAGAGTTTGCCATGTCAACTTCGAGAGCTTTACCTCGGAAGTTTGCCCTGTGGGTATCGAGCGCTGCCCTATCGTGATCTACAGCTGCGACAACGGTCCAACCAGCCGCTTCAACACCCGCTCCAAGTCCTCCTGCTCCGGAAAAGAGATCGACAGCTAGCGGACGTCCCGAAGATTTCTCTTGCTGGCACCACAGTTCGAAGTTCTCATCAGCCGGAGCTTCTGGGTGCCTCGGGAGCACTAAAGGGACTGACCGCTCCAGCTTCACTGCATACGTTGCCAAGCTCCAGCACTCCTTCCAGTTTAGATACCCGCCTTCGGGAGAACAGAATCCAGATTCCCGTAACATTCAGTACGGTGATAGATACAAGTCTTTTCCCTATTTTACCCGCGACAAGATCCATCTGTGCGGTGCGACCGCGTTTAGTGGGCATGTCCATTCATACTCAGTAACAAGAGCATATCCCGAGATGATCTGTCGGTCTCTAGCACAGCCTAGATCATTTATCCCAAGGGCCTCCACCCCACCATAGCGCCGAAAGCGACCAGCCCCGGCCTCGGACGCCCCAAAGGACGAAGAAACCAGGTCAAAGCACCCACCCAACCCATCGGAAAACAATCCCCAGGTCAAACACCAAGCTAAGCTGTAAAACGGCTCCTACCGTCAGCCGGTCAGCCCGCACACCCAGCCCGCCCAAAGGAGAGTCCCTTGTCCGACACATTGCCTTACGAAGATCCCACCCTCCCGATCAAGGATCGCGTTGACGATCTTCTCGCCCGCATGAGCGTGGAGGAGAAGGTGGGACAGATGCTCCAGCTTGATGCCCGCGACAGCCTAGAGGATCATGTGCTGCGCCGCCTTGCCGGTTCGATTTTGCACACCTCCCCCGCGGACGTCATCCGCGCACATGATCTCACCGATGAGACTCGGCTACGCATCCCCCTCCTCGTCGCCGACGACTGCATTCACGGCCACAGCTTCTGGGAGGGCGCCACCATCTTCCCCACCCAGCTGGGCATGGCCGCCTCCTGGGACCGTGAGTTGATCGAGAAGGTGGGCCGCGTGACCGCCGTGGAAGTGGCCGCCACCGGCATCCACTGGACCTTCTCCCCCGTCCTGTGTATCGCCCGCGACCTGCGCTGGGGCCGGGTCGGCGAGACTTTCGGCGAGGATCCCTATTTGATTGGCGAGTTCGCCACCGCCATGATGCGCGGCTACCAGGGTGAGGGTCTCACCGATCGCACCGCGATTTTGGCGACGGCGAAGCACTTCGCCGGCTACTCCGAGACCCAGGGCGGACGCGACGCCTCCGAAGC
>JBDIAV010000113.1:0-8831 GCA_039812645.1 Actinomycetaceae bacterium | reverse complement strand
ATGAGTGAGTCATTCACCACGTCGGGTGCTGGCTATGGGTTCTTGTTTGACCAGACACTATGCAACGGCTGCAAAGCCTGCCAGATCGCCTGCAAAGACAAACACGACCTCCCCCTAGGAGTGAACTGGCGACGCGTCGTCGAATACACCGGCGGTAGTTGGCAACGCAACGGAAACACCTTCACCCCCAACATCTTCTCCTACTACACCTCCATCTCCTGCAACCACTGCCAAGACCCCATCTGCGTTAGGGTCTGCCCCACCACCGCGATGACCAAACGCGATGACGGCACCGTCTACGTCGACGAAACCAAATGCGTCGGCTGCCGCTACTGCCAATGGGCCTGCCCCTACGGCGCACCCCAAATGAACACCTCAACCGGACACATGTCCAAATGCGACCTCTGCTACGACTACCGCGACACCGGCCAAAACCCCGCCTGCGTCGACGCCTGCCCCTCCAGAGCACTCAACTGGGGACCCATCGAGGAACTGCGTGAAGCCCACGGTGACCAAGCCGGAATCGCACCCCTCCCCGACCCCTCCCTCACCCAACCCCACCTGGTCGTGATCCCCCACCGCGACGCCCAAACCTGGGACACCGCCACCGGACACATCGCCAACCCAAAGGAAATCTGATGAACGTCCACGAACTCCCCATGATCCTCTTCACCGTCATCGGGCAAATGTCGGTCGGAGCCTTCTGGACGCTCGGTGCCATCCATCTCTACGGGTATAGCAAGAAGATGAGCCCCGAGACTATCGACCGGATCACCAACACCGCCCTCTACGCCGCCGGACCCTTGTTAGTGCTCGGCTTCTTCGCGGCCTTCTTCCACCTGGGAGACCCGTTCAACGCCCTCAACACCCTGCGCCACCTGGGTTCCTCGTGGCAGTCCCGCGAGATTGCCTCGGGTATCCTCTACGGCGCCACCGGGTTCGCTTTCGCGTTCTCCCAATGGTTCGGACTCTTCACCCGCGCAATCCGCCAAGTCCTCGCCGGACTCACCGCCCTCGCTGGATTCCTCCTCGTGTTGACCATGGCTGGGACGTATTACTCGGTCGAGACCATCCCTGCCTGGCACCACCCCGCCACCTGGATCTTCTTCTTCACCTCCGCCCTCCTCACCGGCTCCCTCGCCGTCGGAGTAGCATTACTCATCACCTGGAACCTGCAAACACGCCACGACACAACCACCACCGTCTCCCAATCACACACCACATCCGGCAGTAGTTCACGCAGCACAGGCAAGGCTGCTATCAGCAATAACGCTGCACGAAATAGCACAACCACCATGGTCAAGAACAAGACGCAAGCCGCGGCGCCGTCGTCGTTGGTGTCCCGTCTCAAACTCGTCTCCAACCAGCCCCTGACCCTGGAACTTAACCGGCTCACCACCACCTCCCTGGCCGGGATCTCTCTGGCCGCGGCCCTGGCCGGTCTAGTCATCCTGGTCACCTACCCCATCTACCTCCTCGACCTCGCGAACGGCCCAGCTGCCGCCCAAGAAGTCGCCGACCGGCTCCTCATGCCCGCCTCCTACATCCGGTGGATCCTCCTCGCCCTCGTCATCATCCTGGCCGGAGTCTTCGCCTTCATACGCGCCCGCACCGCCACCACACCCAACACATCACTCGCCTGGATCATCACCACCACCTTCCTCCTCGCCGTCACCACCGAGCTCTTGGGCCGCGGCATGCACTACGAAGGACTCTGGCACATCGGACTCAACACCACCCAAACCCTCCTCGGACACTAATAACCACCTGCCGCAACCTCACAATCCCCGGCCATAAACACAGAAACTGCTGGACAGTTGGGCAATAGGTCCGTATCCCTCACCAGCGGATTCATTACGATGGAAACAGATGCCTTGAGTGACTCCAGTGCTGCCAACCACTCACGAATCCACAAGTTTCATCATCCTGTAGGTTCATCAAGGTGCAGCGGGACCGCCCACGCCCATAATCCGATAGTCACCCACCCCCAAGTTCACACCGACGATCAACCCGAAACGAGAACCAGTGCTTCATGCAGATCAGCTAGATGCTTTCGCAGCGGCCTTCACTACCCTGGGCCGCCTCCAGGTCCAGCCCTCAAGCGCCGAGACCATGGTCCAGGTGGTATCACTGCTTGATGAGTGGCCGATCCCTGCCAGCGACGAACTGACCGCCGCTGGCATTGCTGCTCTGCGCGCATCCCACGCCGCCGGTGAGGATGAGAAGGACGTCCGCCGCGACCATGATCTGCTCTACGGCATCACTGCCAACGCGAAGGTGCCACCCTTTGAATCCGTCCATCGCTCGGTCGAAGGTCTCGTTTTCAACGAGGAGACGCTGGAGGTTCGCGACCAGTACCGCCGTCTCGGCCTGCAAGCCCCCAAGCTCAACCGCGAACCCGATGACCACATCGGACTAGAACTTGATTTCCTCGCCCAGTGCTGCGTCAGCGCATTGACCGCTGTGGAACAGGGCGCACACCTTGCGGCCGAACGCTACGTGCACATCGCCGCAGATTTCACCCGCGATCACCTACTTGTCTGGGCTCCGGAGATGCTGGCCAGGGCCGAGGAAGAGGCCCGAACAGAATGGATGCGCGGCCTGGAACTCCTCTCTCGTGGCGCTCTCAACGTATGGCGGCAAGCGGTGGAGGAGATTGCATGAGCATCGATCAAAGTAACTTCGATCCCACCAGGGCACCCGCCCGCGAGGATGTCATCTCTCGCGGCGTGCGGCTAGGAACTGCCGCAACCGTCATCGCCTCGTTCTATGCATCGGCCCCCACCATGGGGATGATTGATAACTTTTTCAACCCGGAGCTCCTGGAGGTATGGCCCCTTCGCGACGCCATCTCCCTCTCCGGCATCAACCAGCTTCTCGCGGGTCACGACCACCAGGGCCCACTACGCAGCGACTGGCTCGCTCTCTACGGCTACAACGCCATCGCCCAGCCCACCGAAACCCAGCGCGGCGCCACCCCAGAAGTCCAGCAGAAACTTGGCGAGCTCTACTCTCGCGAGAACTTCTCTCACATCCAAGTACATAACGCGCCCGCCGACCACATCGCCGCTGAACTTGCCTTCTCCGGCCACCTCGCCACACAAGCCGCCATGTCTCGGCGCGGCTCCAGCAGCCTCGCCCCACTCGGCGGACAACTGCGCGACTTTCTCCGGAACCATCTCGGACCGTTGGCGAAGGGCGTCGTCGTCGACACGGAAAAACACGCAACCACCATCACGTACCGGGCGCTCGTTCCCCTGACCAGGGGATATCTGGCCGAACTCGCCGACTTTGCGGACTACCTAGCCGAGGGCGATTAGCATGTGCGATTCGGTTTCTGGGCTCCTCCGCTGGATTCTTGCGCATGACCTTCCCACGAAGGTTATCCTGACCTGCGCGCACGCCCGGGAACTGGATCCTGGAAAAAGCGAACTTGGGGTCGTCCTGCAGGGATGCATTGCCCACGCGCCGATCGGGCTGCCCGCACAAATTCTCGCGTGCGGTGTCTCGCGCGTGGAATGGCGGCCATGCCCGGAGAACTCGCAGGGTTATGCCCGGATGGCGGGGATTTGGCGTGGCCTTACGCCCGACCTTGTGGGCGAAGTGGCGCCGGGAAAGAAACACTTTCGGCACGGAGAAGTGATTGATCTCGCCGCCGTGCCGCTCCCCCGCCGCGTCTTGTTTGGAGCGGCTGACGAAGGCTCCCTCAACCTCACCGACGACGACCAAGCCCGCACTATTGCCGCCCTCCGTCACCTCCGCGAGCGTGGTTGGATCAACGATATTGCAGGTGTGTCGGCCGCTGCGGCGGGAATCCGTCTACACGTCTCGGGCTGCACCGCCTGCAAGGTGTGCGTCCAAGCCTGCCCACACGGCGCCCTGGAACTGCGGGCTAGCACCGGCGCATCCGGCCAAACAGTCCACAGCCTCATCCAGGACACCGAACGCTGCCGCTCCTGCCAGGCCTGCGTGCGTTTCTGCCCGGTCCAGGCGATCACCGCCGGCGCACAACACACGTTCACCGATGTTCTTGAAGGCCGCCGCGACCTCCTCACACAGGTCATCACACGTACCTGCACCCGCTGCGGCGCGGTCTATCCCAGCGGAGATGGCGCGGCTGGTTCGGGGGCAACGGGAACCGTCAACAGTTCCGTGACAGCTGGCCCAGCACTAGCCCGGTCCGGACCCGAGCAGTCCGGGATAGTTGGTTCAGATAGTTTTGCTGGTTCCGGGCAAGGGATGTCAGGAACGGGCAGCTTCCCTGCCCTCATCAATCCCGACGACGACGGCCTGTGCTCCGTCTGCTCGTACCGCGAGAAGAACCCATTCGGCTCCCAGCTGCCGCCGGAGCTGGCACAACAACTGCCGCCCGAGCTGGCGGAGCGCCTTATGCGCCCCGCCAGCCGGATGCAGAGTTAATAAAATGTGGGGATGTATCGGACAGGTTGTCCTGATACATCCCCACTACAGCCAGATCGGCGTTAGCCGCTAGTCGTTAGCCGCCAAAGCTCCACAGCTCAAAGGAACCACCACCGCCGGGGCCGGAGTAAAGCGGCGAACCGCCCAGCACCTCACGGCCCGTGGGCTCCAACCATTCCTCGTACTGGCGTTGGCGCCGCTCGAAGGCCGGGGTACCAAACGGGCTATCGTCCTCATCCGCAAACCCGTATGAGTACTTCCCGTCTTCTCCGGGGACGAAGCCGAGCTCGTACAGTTCGACGTCGTCAATGAAACCGGGCGTCTGGAAGAGGTCGCGGGCGTAGGCCCACAGGTTCGGGAAGTCCCAGATGTGCAGGATATCCTCGGTTCCCAGCTTGCTGACGAGGCCGGGACGGTAACCATTCTCAAAGGATTCGAGGCTCTGGAAGAGGCGCACGTCCGAGTCCGTCAGCTGGTCGCCGAAGAGGTAGCGGCGCGAGGCGAGGCGGAAGTCGTAGTCGGCGAGGCGGGCGGCGAACACCCCGTAGGCAGCGCGGGCCGCGCCATCGCTGGTGGCAAAGATGACCTTGTAGGTGCCGTTGTTGACGTCGTCGAACAGCTGCTGGTTGAGCAGGTCAATTTCCTGGCGCAGCGCCTCCGGGTAAAGATCGGGCGCACCTTCCTTGTGGAAGGGCTTCCAGGCGGTCTCCAGGTCGATGGAGATGAGGTGGTAATTGTTCGTCACCACCTTGCCGGTCTCCAGGTCCACAACCGTCGGGGACGTTCCCCGACCCTCGAAGTGATCGGTGGTGTTGCGGTAGAAGTCATTGAGCCGCTCGTAACCGAACAGCTCGGCGGCGCTACCCGGGGTGACCTGGAGCTTCCAGCCGTCGTCGTCGCGCCCGTAGACAATCTCGGGGGTGAAAACGTCGGTGAGGCCGAGGAGTCGCAGCACGATCCGCTGGCGGCGGTACCATCCGCAGCTCGGTGCGCCGAGGATGCGGTAGCGGCCCGGAACAACCGGCGCCTCGTCGGGGCCGTCGCCGAAGCGCTTGGTGAAGGCGTTGCGCTGGCGCCGGAACGCGCCGTCCGGGGTCTGCTCGACGCTCGTCTCCTCGAAGGGCTTGCCGCCCTTGTGGAGGCGAAGAGATTCCTCCTCGGCGGAGGCGAGCGCTTCAGTTAACGTCGCTTCGGTAGGGGTTGCTTCAGCCGACGTCGCTTCGGTCAGCGTCGCCTCGGCGTCAGACTGTGCCAACACATCGTTTTGTGTCGTGGTCATGATTGCTCTTTTCAAAATCTGGAAGGTGGTGAGAGTGGTGAGAACTACTCGGCGCGCCAGGCCGTCGTCGTCGAGAAGATATGACCGGAGATCTCGGACACCAGGATGTTCTGGATGTCCTTATCCGCGGCCCAGTTATCGCGGGTGACATAGAGCGGAACGATGTACGCCTTCTCGTTGACCACGTAATCCTGCAGCTGGTTGTAGAACGTCTTGCGCTCCTCGGTGGTGGACGCTTCCTTCGCCGAGGTGATCAGCTTGACGGCCTCCGGGTCCTGGCCGATGAAGATGCGCGGCGGATCCCACGCGGGGATGAGCAGGTCGAGCGAGGTAGAGATGTCCGTGGAGCCCATCGAGTTGTCAAAGGCGTCGTTCTTGTTGTCCTGCCATGAGGTGGTGACCGTGCCCGGGTCGAGGGCCTGGAACTGGAAGTCCACACCCAGGTTGTCCTTGGCTTCCGCGACGATTGCCTGGAAGAGGATGTCGCGGGAGTCACGGATGTACGGGGCGTCCGCGTTAACAACGATCGTCAACTTCTCACCCGCGGCGTTCGTACGGTAGCCGTCGGAATCACGCTTGGTCCAGCCGGCGTCGTCGAGCAGCTTGTTGGCGGCGTCCTTATCGAAGGTGACGGCGGAATCAAAGTCCTCGTTCGAGAAAATGCTGGCAGGCGAGAACCACTGCTTCGCCACGGTGCCGTTTCCGTAGTACACGCTGTCGACGACGGCGTCATAATCCACGCCCTTCTGGAGCGCCTGGCGGATGCGGATATCGTCGAAGGGGGCCTTCGTGGTATTGAGGTAGAGCGAGTAGACCGTGCCCGAGTTGAGGACCTGACCGTAGGCGTACTGGTCCGTGTCAAAGAGGGCGACATCCTGCGCTGGCACGCCGTAAATAACATCCACCTGGCCCGACGTCAGCGCACCGGTGCGGGTAGCAGCCTCGGGCAGGATACGGAAGATCTGCTCGTCGGCGTAGGGAGCGCCCGGATTCGCCTTGGCGAGTTCGGCGGGTCCCCACTCGTCCCACTTGTAGGAGGGGTTCTTCTCCAGCACAAGTTCGTTGCCCTCTGTGTAGCTCTTGATCGTGTACGCGCCCACGAACGCCACGTCCGGGCCGCCCGCCTCCAGGCTCTTCGCACTCGTCAACGACTTCGGTGAAATCGGGGAGGTCTTCACCGTGGAAAGCGCGTCAAGGAACGTCGGCTCCACCTGGTTAAGGTGGAAGGTCACCGTGTAGTCATCCACCTTCTCGTAGCCCTTCAGCGCCGAGTTCCACTCCGGGAGGCTCGGGTTCTTGTCCGAGGTCAGGTAGTCAAAATTGGCGACGACGGCGTCCGCATTCAGCACTTCTCCGTCCGAGAACGTCACCCCTTCGCGCAGCTTGAGAGTAAGGTCGAGGCGGTCATCGCTCTGCGTGTAGCTCTCGGCCAACCAGGGCTCGTACTCACCCTTATCGTTCAGGTAAAGATACGAATCCGCATAGTTGCGCAGCACGAAGACGAAACCGTCCTGGCTGTTTTGCTGCGGGTTGAGCGTGACCGGCGACTTCTCCAGTGCCCAGGTGAGGGTCTGGCCGGAGACAGGGTCACCGGCGGCTTGAGTTCCGGTGGAACTGGAACCGTTGGATTCGGTGCCGGAGCCAGAATCACCGCCGGAGGAGCAGGCGGAGAGAGCAAGCAGTGCCGCAGCTGCGACTGCGATAAGGGACTTGCTCCGTTTGAAACGGGGACGTGTGAGGCGAGAGGGAGACATGGTGTTGCCTTTCGGGAGGGTAGTTTCGGCTGGTTTCAGATGGTTTCAGATGTTCTTCTGGGTCAGCCGAGACGAAAACGGGAACTGTGTTTCCTGACCGGCCGCTAAGACGCATTCCGTGCCGTATACGGCACGGAATGTCGCTGTGAAGGCCACTGAGGAAATGAATCCAATGATGGATAGCTGAGTAGCTTGTGGTGTGGATGCGTAGGTATTGACGGGGGCCGCCGGACGTCTGACTTCACGCCAGACAGCTGGACATCCAACTACTAGAAATCCAGTTGGCAGAAGGCGGACCCCTTCGGCATCAAACTGCGTGACATCACAGCGTCACCTCACCTTTCCATTACAGGGAGCTGAGCTGTTTCCGGGAGCTGCGGGAGCGAGGCGATGAGCCGCTGCGTGTAGGAGTGCTGGGGATTGACCAACACGTCCTCCGGCAGCCCCTGCTCAACGATCTGCCCGTGACGCATCACCACAATCGAGTCTGAGATGTGGTGAATCACGCCGAGGTCGTGGGAGATGAACAGGATCGCGACGTTCGTCTGGGCCTGAATATCGGCGAGCAGATCGAGGATCTGGGCCTGAATGGAGACATCGAGTGCCGAGACCGCTTCGTCCGCGATGAGGATGCGCGGTTTCGTGGCGATCGCGCGCGCGATCGCCACGCGCTGGCGCTGGCCGCCGGAGAGGCGGCGCGGTGAGAAATTGGCCAGATGCTTCGGAAGCTGCACAAGGTCTAGCACTTCTTCGACTCGTGCGGCGATCTCGGCCTTGCTCAACGAGGTGAGCTCGCGCAGTGGTTCGGCAATCAGCTGGGTGACGGTGTAGCGCGGGTCAAAGGACGCGAGCGGATTCTGTGCCACCACCTGAATTTCGTGGCGGCGGCCCCGGCGGGCCTTCTCCGGTAATGGCGACCAGGTTTCGCCGTCGAGCAACACCATTCCTGCATCGGGTTCGAGGAGCCCGGCAATGATACGCGCCAGCGTGCTCTTTCCGGACCCGGATTCGCCCACCACACCGAGCGTGCGGCCCGGGTGTAGTTCGATGTGTGCATTGTCCACGGCGGTGATACGGGAGCCGTGGCGCCCCACAAATTCCTTGGTGATTCCACCAGCGACAAGGACGGGATCGCCAAAGTTGCTGGAATTGTCCGCAGAGCTAGTCGCAGTGGCGGCGTCAGAAGTGGTCGCAGAAGTGGAGCTGACCGAAGAAACCGAACCAACCCCACAGCTCACCGAACCAACCCCAAGACCAGCCGAAGCAACCCCAGCCACACCGGGCTTAGCGAGAGCAGGCTTCGCGGGCAGTGCCACGCGCTCCACGCTCGACAGCCGGTATCCACGTGAGCGCGCCGACGGCACCGCCGCGAGCAGCAG
>JBDIAV010000112.1:0-8976 GCA_039812645.1 Actinomycetaceae bacterium | reverse complement strand
TCTTCGTGTCTGGCGTTTCTTCGTGTCCAGCTCTCGCGGAGTCGATGAACGTGTGTCACTATCCGCAACGCGTGTCAGTTTTTCCCGAAGAAAATGCGTCACACGTCGCGGAAATCGTCACGTCTTTGGTGGCGAGGAAACCTCAGCGCAGCATAGCAAGCAGTAGGCCATCCCCAACCGGGACCATCGAGGTGCGCAGGTCGCTCGACTCAAGAAGGTCCTTGCAGAGATTGCGCATCGTGACGACGGCGATCTCGCGCCGCGCCGGGTCTGCGACCTTACCACCCATGAGAGCGTGGGCCAGGATCAACAAACCGCCGGGGCGGAGCATGCGGAGCGCTTCCTGCACGTCGCCGGGTGCCTCGAGAGGATCCCCATCCAGCAGTACGAGATCGTAGGAGCGGTCGGCGAGCCGCGGCAGGATGTCCGCGCTACGGCCGTTGATGATACGGGCGCGACCAGCTCGAATACCCGCCTGCGAAAAGTTCGTGCGGGCACAGTGCTGTGCTTCTGATTCGACGTCAATAGTCGTCAGCATGATGTCCGACGTGGCACGCAGCAGGGCGAGACCAGAGGCTCCGGTTCCGGTCCCCACTTCAACAGCAGAACGAACCCTCGACGCCGCTGCAATGACACCAAGAAGAGCGCAGGTGGCGGGGGAAAGAGCAGGGATGTCATACTCCCGAGCCTGCTGGCGAGCCTTCAAGCTGATGGCATCTTCAATGCAGACGTCCTCGGTGTAGGCCCACGACTGGGTTTGATCGGCAGGCATGAGGCTCCTCTTGGTGATATTGGTATCTGGGCAATCCCTATGGTACGCCAGAAGGGAGCCGGTGATTCGTAAGATTCACCAGCTCCCTTCCAGATAATCCAGATAATCCAGATATGCGTGGGTCACCCCAGGCTTACCTCAGACTGGCGTCACCCCGAGGCCACGACCGGCAAGGTTACGCGAGCGGTGCGCGAGGCTGTCCGCGACCTTGCGCAGCTCAGTCTGTGCCGGCGACTCGCCTTCTTGAGTGGCCCAGGGAGAACCGCTGTCTCCACCTTCACGGATCTCGGTTTCCAGTGGAATCTCACCGAGCAACGGCACCTTGTATCCAAGAAGGCTGGAGAGCTGTGCCGCGACCGTTTGGCCGCCGCCGGTGCCGAAGATGGCGTTCCTGGAGCCGTCGGGCATGGCCAGATAGGACATGTTTTCAATGACTCCCGTGACCCGCTGCCCTGTCTGTTTGGCGATCTGTCCGGCACGCTCGGCCACTTCCGCGGACGCCGCCTGCGGAGTGGTCACTACGATGACCTCGGACTTGGGGATCAGCTGAGCTACGGACAAGGCGATATCGCCGGTGCCCGGCGGAAGGTCAAGCAGCAGCACGTCGAGATCGCCCCAGTAAACGTCCGAGAAGAACTGCTCCAGAGCACGATGCAGCATAGGCCCGCGCCAGATCACCGGGGAGTTATCCGGAATGAACATGCCGATGGAGATGACCTTCACCCCGTGCGCGACGGGTGGAATGATCATGTCATCAATTCCCTGCACCGGTGTATCAACGCCAAGCATGCGAGGAATAGAGAAGCCGTAGATGTCGGCGTCCACGAGCCCCACCTTGAGGCCCTGGGCCGCGAGCGCGGCAGCGAGGTTCGCGGAGACCGAGGACTTCCCCACTCCACCCTTGCCTGACGCGATAGCGTAGACGCGCGTGAGTGAATCAGATTTGGCGAAGGGATTCCTGCGCTCTGGGGCTCCGCCACGCAGCTTGGACTGCAGCGCGGCACGCTGCTCCTGGTTCATGGAACCCATCGTTACATTGACGGCTGTCACGCCGTCGAGCGCCGCGAGGGTCTTCTGGACATCGGCATGGATGGTGTCACGGAGCGGACACCCTGCGGTGGTGAGCAGGATGTGAACGGAAACGACGCCGGCGTCGTTCACCTGGACGTCATCGACCATGTCGAGTTCGGTAATGGGACGGCGAATCTCCGGGTCGATAACACTCTCGAGACTTTTGCGAATCTCATCGGGGGTAATCATGCTCTTCATGCTACTCGTCAACGCCCAGGACGTGCGACCGGGCGGAGTATCATCACAACCTGCTGAGACGTGTCCGCGTAACACCGTACCCGCGATGTCACCTTGCAGCCCTCATGCTCCACCGTCTCGCGACACTCCAGGGAGTGATGAGGACCTGACAATGGAATGTCGGCCATCAAAATTGTAGGGTGTTTCAGGTAGTTACACATTGACATTTGTCCGAATGAGAACTTAGGTGGCTATGCCCTACGTCCAACCTTCACCTCCGACGGCCCGTACTCGTATCGTCGGACTCGATGGTTTGCGTGCGCTCGCAGCCCTTCTTGTCCTTATCTTTCACCTCTTTCCACATCGGCTGGGTGTGGGGTATGTGGGCGTGGACATGTTTTTCGTCCTCTCGGGATTCCTTATCACGGCGCTTCTTCTGCGTGAACGTAACGTCACCGGCCACACCGACTTGCGCGCATTCTGGGTGAGACGAGCACGACGCTTAGTTCCGGCTGTCGCCGTCGCCACGGTTGGTTCCATCGCATTGGCACGCTGTTTCGGCGGCGACTCTCTCGTCCAACTCCGGTGGCAAACCCTTGGCGCGTTGACCGGCACCTACAACTGGCTCGAAATAGTCAACGGCTCCTCGTACTTCGAAAAACAATCGCCATTGCTTCTCACGAATATGTGGTCGCTTGCCGTTGAACAGCAGTTTTATTTGTTCTGGCCCCTCGGACTCCTCCTTATCATCCGCTATCTGCCGCGGCGTTATGCGCCTTACGTGACGCTTGGCCTCGGTAGCGCTTCCGTCATTCTGCACGTCGTTTATATTTCTTTGAACGACGACGTCACCCGGGCGTACGTGGGTACCGACTCCCATTTGTTTGGTCTGATGATCGGCGCAGGCATTGCCCTGTGGGTGCCGCGGGTGATGGTGGGGCCTTTGCGGCCCGCTCCGGCCGAGGAGAAGAAGCTGTGGGGCGTGCTGGCGTGGGTCGGACTGGTGGGAGCGTTGGCCCTAGGGATTTTCCTTCCTGATGGTCCGTGGATGTATCCGTGGGGCATGTTCGTGGTATCTGCCTGCACCGGCTTTGTTGTTCGTGGCCTCATGCCGGATGCGATCTCTCCGCTAACGAACCGGCTCGTGGCCTTCCTCGAATGGCGTCCGATGACGTGGATCGGCGAGCGCAGCTACGGAATCTACCTGTGGCACTGGCCGTTGTGGGTGATCGCTACCTATAACTTACGTTGGGGCGTTTTTCCTATTGCCGTGATGGTGCTGGGATTGTCTCTACTTCTTGCGCATCTCTCGTACAACTACATTGAAACGCCGATTCGGCGACGCGGTTTCCGGGAGTACATGCGAGGGGTATGGGCCACAATAACGACGGCTATTATTCCCGCCAGGGTGGGAGCAGCCGTGTCTGTGGCCGTCGTGGCATCGCTTTTCCTGTGGGGTATGGCAACGTCACCCGCGATGAGTACGGCGCAGCGCTACGTTGCTGAGGGGCGGGCCGCGTTGGAGAAATCAAAATCTGAGGGCGAGAGGGCGAGAGGCGGAACTGGCCAGGAAGGTTCCGAGAATGCTGAGAGACCCGAAGATGCCGACAACGCCACGGATAACGGTGCGTTATCAATACCCTCCGGCGATGAGATCACCATTATCGGAGATTCGGTTACCCTCGCGGCAGTCTCCGCATTGGAGGAAGAGTTCCCAGGATCCATTGTGGACGCGGAGGAATCACGCTCTATTCGTGCGGTGACGGACATCGTGAACAATCTGGAGGCCAAGGGAGAGCTGCGTGAGTACGTCGTCGTCGGATTGGCGACAAATGCGACGATTCGGGAGTCGGACGTAAAAAACTTACTCGCCGCCGTCGGCCCAGATCGCAAGATTGTCATGGTGACGGGATACGGACCCTCGGCCGACGGCTGGATTGACGAAGCGAACACGAGGATCTCTGCGATGGCCGCCGACTATCCCGGGCAGGTGCGCGTGGCGGATTGGGCCGCTATCGCCGCCAAACGTCCGGAGTTGTTAGCGGGTGATCGTGTCCATCCCGGGCCGGAAGCGAGCAAACGCTACGCGGAAGAAATTGCGCGGGCACTCGACTCGTTCTAGCGTTCGTACCAGCCGCTGTACCTGCGTCAGTCGAGATGCCACAGATACTGTCGGAAACGACGCCTATTCTGTAGGAAACGGCACGCTTGGCGGCTGTTTCTCGCATCTCGACTGACGAACTCGGCTACTGCGCTGCGCTCTCGTCGCGTATCTCCTCGTCGTCCCGCGTCTCATCATCGCGTGCTTCACGCTGCGAACGCACGGCGTCCAACTCCGCTTGAAGCTCGGCGATGCGCTGGTCGCGTTCGGCGAGCCGCTCCTCGCGGTCACGTTCGAACTCCTCCAGCACGTCGCGCAACTCGGAACGAACGAAGTCGCGGGTTGCCACTTCGCCGAGGGACATGCGCAGGCCCGCAATCTCGCGGGTGAGATACTCGGTATCTGCAAGGTTGCGTTCGGCGCGCTGGCGATCCTGCTCGGCGCTCACCCGGTCGCGATCATCCTGTCGATTTTGGGCCAACAGAATAAGCGGTGCGGAGTACGAGGCTTGCAGGGACAACATGAGCGTCAGAGCAGTAAACCCGAGTGCGGCAGAATCGAAGCGCAACGGTTCGGGAGCAAACGTGTTCCAGGCGATCCAAATCACTACGAAAACCGTGAGATAGACGAGGAACCGGGCGGTACCGGTAAAGCGAGCGATCTGCTCAGCCACCCGGCCCGAGGCATCCGAATCGGGGCGGTAACGGCGACGCCAGAACCTGCTGCTGGACTCCAACGGCTTATCGAAATCAGACATTGCGCGCCTCCTTCGTCTCTCGTGAGTTTGCGTCTCGTGAGGTATCGGCTTCGCCGAACGGGGTGAATTCCTGATCGGTGAAGGCTTCGTCGTCGTGCTCGGTATCGCGCCAATCCTCGGGCAGTAGATGGTCGAGGACGTCGTCGACAGAAACGGCACCCACCAACAGGCCCTCGTCCACCACCGGGATCGCCGTCTGGTCGTAGGTGGCGAGTAGACGGGTCACCTGACCGATGCTGGCGTCCGGGTGAATACCGGCCACATCCTTGTCAATGATGGAGCCGATGAGCATGGACGGAGGTTCTCGCAGAGCCCGTTGCAGGTGAATGGCGCCGAGATAACGGCCGGTGGGTGTCTCTAGCGGGGGACGGCACACGAACATGATGGCGGCCAGCGCCGGGGGGATGTCAGCGCGGCGAGCCGAGGCGAGGGCCTGAGCGATGGTGGCTTCGGGCGGCAAAATGATGGGATCGGTGGTCATGAGACCACCGGCGGTGCGCTCGTCGTAGGTGAGCAGGCGGCGCACGTCCTCCGCCTCGTCGGGCTCCATCTTCTCCAGAAGCAGGGCGGCCTGTTCGGTGGGCAGCTCGCGGACGAGGTCTGCGGCGTCGTCGGGCTCCATGGCTTCCAGAACGTCCGCGGCGCGGTCCATGTCGAGGCTGGAGAGAATCTCGACGGAATCGTCGTCGCCCAACTCCTCGAGGACGTCAGCGAGGCGTTCATCGCTCAGTTCCCTGGCGACTGACCGCATACGGTCCGGCGGAAGGTCACGCAGCACGTCGGCGACGTCGGCGGGCTTTAACTCGCCAATCTGTGCCAGAATCGCCGAGGCACCCTGGTTGAGGACGGACTCGGACAGCCCGGTGACAGCAGACACCGGGATCGTCTGGGAGTTTGGACCCGGCTTGCCGTTGCGGAGGGTGCGAATGTAGAGCGTCGTGAGGCGCCACTCGCGACCTCGCACACGTTCAATAGCCGCGTCGATAACGACGGCGGCCTCGCCCGTCTTTTTCAGCGTCACCTTGCGATCGAGAAGCTCGCCAAGGACGAGAGTCTCCGCCGGGCGTGCTGAAAAACGGCGAATATTGACGAGACCGGTGGTGATGACCTGGCCGTTGTCGATGGAGGTGACACGGGTCAGCGGTAGGAAGACGCGACGTTTACCCACGACTTCCACCACAAGGCCAACGGCAAGGGGATCGCCTTTTAATCGGAAGAGGACGACGACGTCGTAGACGGTCCCCACACGGTCTCCAATGGGATCGAAGACCGGGGTGCCAACGAGGCGGCCCGCATAGACGCGGCTGGGAGCAGTTGAGCGAGGCATAACGTCACCTGTCTCTTCGGGAATGCTGCGGTGGCTGGCGCGAGCCTTAGGCTCAGGTGAGCCACCGCAGGCAAATGAATAAGCTTGAGAAGCTATCGGTCGAGGATCTGGGAGATCCACTCTTCCACATCGGCAATGGTACGGGGAATGGACTCAGAAATGCGTTCTACTCCGGTTTCCGTGACCAGAATGTCATCCTCGATGCGCACGCCAATTCCTCGGAAGCGCTCGGGGACGAGCAGATCGTCCTCGCGGAAGTACAGCCCGGGCTCGATCGTGAAGCACATGCCGGGTTCTAGCTCGGCCTCCAGGTACATCTCCCGGCGGGCCTGAGCACAATCGTGCACGTCGATGCCGAGGTGGTGGGAGGTGCCGTGGGGCATCCAGCGGCGATGCCACATGTTCTCCGGCTGGAGAGATTCTTCCGCGGTTCCCGGGAGCATGCCCCAAGCTTCGAGGCGAGCGGCGATAACTTCCATGGCTGCGGCGTGGATATCGCGGAACTTGCAGCCGGGCTTGCGGGCCTCCTCGAGAGCGCGCTCGCAGGCGTCCAGCACCGCCTGGTACACCTCGGCCTGGTCCTCGGTGAAGGCACCCGACACCGGCAGGGTGCGAGTGATATCCGCGGTGTAGAGCGAATCGACCTCCACACCGGCGTCGACCAAGATGAGCTGGCCGGGGCGGACAGGGCCGTCATTATCAATAAAGTGCAGCGTGTTGGCGTGGTTTCCGGCGGCGGCGATAGTGTCATATCCCAGGCCGTTGCCCTCTTCGCGGGCCGTGGCCCCGAAGGCACCCTCCACTACGCGTTCGCCACGACGGTGGGTGATGGCGCGGGGGAGGGAAGCGATGATGCTGTCGAAGCCCTCGCGGGTGACCTGTACGGCCTTGCGCATTTCGTCAGCTTCCCAGGCATCCTTGTTCAGGCGAATCTCGGAGAGGGCCTCGGTGAGTTGAGTGTCCGCCTCGGCAGTGTTCTGAGCTAACCCGGCGCGTTCACGCAGCTCGCCGACCTGTGCTTCCACCTGGGCGTCAGACTGGGGGACCACACGCAGGGTCACTTGGCCGGGGCCGAGATCCTTGGCGAGGGCGTCACCCATGTTGTCGATGGAATCGCACTTCAGGCCGGTGAGGGCGCTCATCTCAGCGAGTGAAGGGCGAGCACCCACCCAGAACTCGCCGTAGCGCGAGTCCGCATAAAACTCTTCGGAGGAGCGAGAGGCGCGGGGATGGAAGTAGAGCGTTGCCTCGTGGCCATCCTGCGTGGGATTGAAAACGAGAACCGCATCGGGTTCTAGCTCTCCGCCCAGGCCAGTCATGTGAGCAAAGGCCGAGTGGGCACGGAAACGGTAGTCGCAATCATTGTTGCGTACCTTGTAGCCACCCGCGGGAATGACAAGCCGCTCGCCCGGGAACCGCTCGGAGAGTTTCTGATGACGGGCAGGAAGATAATCGGCGACGACGGCGCGCTCCGGGGCCGGAGGACGAGGGCCCCAATTCGAGCCAATGAAGTCCCGGAACTGAGCACCTTGTGGCTGCTGAGACCGGTTGTTGCCGCGATTCTTGAATTCTTCCTTTGTCATGCTTCCCATTGTCTCACCAAGTGAGAGAAAGTGCGGTGTTTGGTGGTGTGGGGTTGGAGAGTGGTTGAGAGCGGCTAAGAGCGGTCGGAGAACAGCCTGCTTGGGGATAGTGGGGAGGTGCTGTTCCTTTACGTCTTCGAGAGTGACATCTGTTTGTGGCCTCGAGAGTGACATCCGTTGCCGTATACGGCGCAGCTTGCCGCTCAGAGGCCATCGAGGAAATCGCACACCAACGTCCCGTCATCATCCCGCGGCGAATCCGTGAAAAATCCGAATAGCGAGACTCCCAGGTGTGATCTGAAACCCAACAAGGCCGGGTTGGGCGGATGAGAATCGGGTCTCTTTGGGACGGGAGTCCCACGAAAACAAGAGAAAGAGCTGACAGGTAAGCCTAACCTAATTCCGAATCGCCCCAATTTGGTGAACGCAACGTTGCGACAAGGGAAAAAATTTAAGTAAGGTGGGCCTTACGTTAATCGCTGGTAAGGCACGCCTTACTATGCGATGAGTACGTTGAGTACGCCTTGAGACTAACCACCCTACATTGGAGAAGCCACATGCGCCGTTCCTTCATCGCCGTCCTTGCAGCTGGAGCTCTTACTCTGTCTGCTTGCGGTGGTAACACCGATTCCGGTTCGGAAGAATCGCCCGCCGCGGAAGCCACCACCTCGGCCGCCGAAGCTACCGAAGCTGCACCCGCCTCTGTCGAGGTTGAGGACAACAACGGTAAGTACACGATTGCTGTGCCGCCGAAGTCCGTCGTTGCCACCGACAACCGCACGTTCGAGACTCTCGCCGACTGGGGCGTTGAGCTCAAGGCAGCATCCGTCTCGCTCATGCCGGAGACGATCTCTTACAAGACTGATGCATCGATCATCGACCTCGGCAACCATCGTGAGCCTGATCTTGAGGCCGTCGTGGCCGTTGAGCCAGATCTCATCATCAACGGCCAGCGTTTCAGCCAGTACCATGATGACTTCGTCTCGCTGGCCCCGAATGCCACCGTCCTCGAGCTGGATCCGCGTGAAGGTGAGCCCTTCGATTCCGAGCTCAAGCGCCAGGTTGCTGTCCTCGGTGAGGTCTTCGGCAAGCAGGCCGAGGCCAAGAAGCTTGGTGAGGATCTCGACGCGGCGATCGCGCGTGTCAAGGCTGCTTACAAGCCTGAGGACACCGTCATGGCTGTCATCA
>JBDIAV010000111.1:0-8984 GCA_039812645.1 Actinomycetaceae bacterium | reverse complement strand
CCGAAGCAACCCCAGCCACACCGGGCTTAGCGAGAGCAGGCTTCGCGGGCAGTGCCACGCGCTCCACGCTCGACAGCCGGTATCCACGTGAGCGCGCCGACGGCACCGCCGCGAGCAGCAGCTTCGTATACGCCTCACGCGGGTTGGTAAGGATCTCCCGGCTCGGCCCCTCTTCAACGATGCGCCCATCCTTCATGACGATGATGCGATCACAGACGGATCCGATAACCGCCAGATCATGCGACACCAGAACAATCGCGTGCCCCTCCTGCGACTTGCGGCGGAGCAGTTCGAGGATCTGCGCTTGGACGGTGACGTCGAGTGCGGTGGTGGGTTCATCGGCGATGATGAGAGCCGGGTTCTGCGCGATGGCGCTGGCAATCAACGCACGCTGGCGGAGGCCACCGGACAGCTCGTGCGAGTACTGACGGGCGCGCAGCTCCGGGTCGGGAATCCCCACATCTTCCAGCAGTCGATGAATAGCATCAGCGTGCTTGCGTAGCCGTGGCCTGCGCCGAGGCTCCAGAGCCTCGGCGATCTCCAGCCCAATGGTCTTAAGTGGATCGAGCGAGCTCAGCGCATCTTGCAGTACGAAGCCAATTTTCTCCCCGCGCACATCGGCCCACTGGCGCTCAGACAGCGCCAACCCGTCCCGGCCAAACACCTCGAGGCGATCCGCCTGCGTCGTCTGGTTTGAGGCATCGAGCCCTAGCAAGGTCCGCACGGTGACTGACTTACCCGATCCGGATTCGCCCACGATACCCACGGTCTCGCCGGGTGCGATGGAGAAGGAGATTCCGGTGATGACCTCGCGGCGGACCGCCACACCCGTGCGCGAGTCTGTCACGTCAAATCCCACGCGCAGGTTCTCCACTCGAACGAGAGGCGCGGAGCCAGCGCCCGCACCCGCGCCCAGGGCGTCGTCGGCAAAAGATTCAGCGGCGAAAGAAGGAGCGGGACGAACGACTCCCTCATCCAACAGATCCACCTCAGACAAGCCAGCTAGCGGATG
The DNA here is from genome assembly GCA_039812645.1 of Actinomycetaceae bacterium. GTDB lineage: Bacteria > Actinomycetota > Actinomycetes > Actinomycetales > Actinomycetaceae > Ancrocorticia. The sequence continues at coordinate 7,972 of JBDIAV010000111.1, read as the reverse complement.
ACGATCCTCAATCAGTGTCATCGGTCTTTCCTTTCAAACGATGCCTGCCATGCGCGGCCCACCACGGTGAACGAGATGACGGTGAGAACAAGGACGATGCCGGGAAGAATTCCGCTCCACCAGGCGACTCGGAGGAAGTTGCGCGACTCGGCAAGAATGGTGCCCCATTCGGGGGTGGGCGGCTGCGGGCCAATCCCCAGGAAGCTCAGCGCGGAGACGCCCATGATGGCGCCGCCGAGGCTGATCGTCACCATGTAGGGGATGACGCCGAGCGAGTTCGGGAGGACGTGCCGGAGAAGCATCTTCCAACGCGGCAGGCCGAAAGTAATCGACTGCTCGACGTACTCCGAGAGCACTACCGACTTCGTCTCCGCCCGGATCATGCGAGCGAACGTAGGGATTCCAGCAACTCCAAGCGCCACGATGAGGTTCGGAACTCCGGCGCCGGTCAGGCCCACGATGATGAGCGCGAGCAGCACCGACGGGAACGAGGAGAGGACGTCGATCGCGCGCATGAAGGCAGTGTCAATAATCCGCGAACGCGCCGTCCCCGCAAACAGACCGATGATCGCGCCGAAGAACAGCGAAATCAACGTCACCGCGATTCCGATACCGATCGAGTAGCGGGCGCCGTAGACGATACGGGCGAACAGGTCACGCCCCAGGTAGTCAGTTCCGGCGATGTGTTCGAGTGAGGGCGCCTGGTTCACGGCCAGCAAATCCTGCTGGATGGGATCCGCGCTCGTGAAGAGCTGCGGCAGGAGGCACGCCACGGCAACGACGACGAGGTACACGCCCGCGAGGATGACCCCCGGCCTCTGGCGTTTGAGCGTGCCGACGATGCGCGCGAGGGGGCCATGTCGCGAACTCTCGGGGCCGCGTGCGGTTGGTGTATTGGCCGCGGTTGCTGCGTTCGCGGTGGCCTGAACTGTCGTGGCGCTCATGACTTCTTCTTTCCCAACGCCGTCCGGATGCGCGGATCAATGGCGATGTACAACAGGTCGATCACTGTGGAGGCCACAACGAACACAAGGGAGCTAACCAGCGCAATAGCAAGGATGACAGGCAGGTCCTTGGCCCAGATGGCGTTGACGGCGATCTGGCCGAGGCCCGGGCGGCCAAACACCTGCTCGGTGATGACCGCGCCGCCCAGCAGGTTTCCCACCATCATCGTTCCGACGGTAACGGCGGGGATGCTCGCATGGCGCAGCAGGTGGCGGCGCTTAACACTCGACGGTGACAGTCCGCGGCTGCGCGCCGTCATAACGAACGGTTCGTCTAGCCCACGCCCGATGCCCTGCCGGAGTATCTGCGAGAGGTTGCCACCCTCCGGGATACCAATGGCAAGGGCCGGTAGCACGAGCGAGATAAGGCCCGTCGCACCCGCCACCGGGAACCATCCAAGCTGAAACGAGAAGATCGAGAGAAGCAGAATTCCGAACCAGAACGGCGGGGTGGAGAGCAGGGTGAGCTCGCCGCCTTCGTAGATGGAGCGGACGATGGGATGGCTAGTCGTGGAGATGAAGAGAGACCCAACCAGGGCGACGACGACGGCAATCACCATCGCCGCAACCGTCAACTGGATTGTGTAGGGGAATTGCTCGGCGAAGATATCGTTGACGCTGCGGTGCTGGGCATACGACGTTCCAAGATCTCCTCGCAGCACTTTTCCCAGGTAGCCGAGATATTGGACGATGACCGGCTGGTCGAGGCCCCATTCGCGAATGACCTGCGCACGCAGCTCGGCGTTGGCGCGCTCGGCTTCTGTCAACAGATTGTCGATGATACTGCCGGGGGCGAGGTGGACCGCAATGAACGTCAGAGTGACGGCACTCCACACAACGACGACGGCCTGCACCACGCGCGCGAAAAGAAACCGGCCAATCGACAAGAGCCGTGCTCGACGCTCTCGCTCGCTACCTGCACGTACGTTCGTGTGGTTACTGTGGCGTGCACCGTCGCTGCTATGTGAACGCTTCTCAGCGCTTGGCACACTGGACGTCAAACGGATCGAATTCTCGTCGACCGCTGACGGGGCAAGTGGTTGGGAGGACACCAAAGTTCTCTTTTCTTGGCGTATGTAGGGCAAGCCAGGATGTATTTCAGCTGAATTTTGCCGGGAGCGGCGTTTGCTGAAGTGATGCCCTGCCTTTTCACTGGCAGACGGCGTGCGGTGGAACCAGGGAAGTAACCATCACCGAGCGCGAGGTTCTCGTCCAGTACGTGTATGGACGCGGCTCAAGGCGAATTAGCGGTTGCTCACGCAACACATTCGACACTGACAACAAAGGGTAGAAGCGTTCCCCATGGCGGTACGACGCGAGGTGTGATTCTGAACGACCTGAAGATCCAGCATCATGGTTCACCCCTTCCTTCGTTTCATAGTTCCCCACCTTGTTAGTGGGTTAGCTCGACTCTAGCAATAAACCTAGTAGGTTTAATAGGACTGTCTCAGACTGTGATCCTCAGGCCTGTGAGGAGGGAAAACATGGCGGTGTAGCTCGAGCAAATGCAGGGCGGGGCATTCAAATGAATGCCCCGCCCTGTGAATATTGGCCGCACGATTTACATGCGACGTGTGCACCTGCCCAGCAAGCAGTCGGCTCTCGTCAAGAGCGCCACGTTGCAAGGAACTCCGCGATACGTCCAATGCCTTCGGTAAGAACATCCTCGTCCGGCAACGTCACCAATCGGAAGTGATCCGGCTCAGGCCAATTAAAGCCGGTGCCGTGAGTAACCAGGATCTTCTTGGCACGGAGAAGTTCAATGACGAATGATTCGTCGTCGTCGATCTGGTAAACCTCAGGGTCAAGCCGAGGGAAGCAATACAGCGCACCCTTCGGGGCCACACAGCTCACTCCCGGGATCTCGTTGAGTAGCTCAGAGGCCAGCTTCGCTTGCTCATAGAAGCGTCCACCCGGAACAACCAGCTCATTGATCGACTGGTAGCCACCCAATGCCATCTGAATCGCGTGCTGTCCCGGAACGTTCGAGCACATTCTCATGTTTGCGAGGAGGGTAAGGCCTTCGAGGAAGCTTGTCGCCATATGCTTCGGTCCGGAAATCATCACCCAACCAGCGCGGTACCCGCAGGCTCGGTAAGCCTTAGACAGACCCGAGAAGGTCAGGCAGAGGACATCATCGCCCGCGAAGGTGGCGGTGTGGTGGTGGACGGCGTCGTCGAAAATGATCTTTTCGTAAATCTCGTCGGAGAGCAGAACTAGCTCATGGCGCCGGGCGATATCTGCCAACCCACGCACCGTCTCCTCAGAGTAAACGGCACCGGTGGGATTGTTCGGATTGATGAGGACAAGAGCGCGCGTACGCGGGGTAATACTCGCCTCGATCTCCTCCAAATCCGGACTCCACCCGTTGTTCTCGTCGCAACGGTAGTGAACGGCAGTGCCGCCGCAGAGCGTAACTGCACCTGTCCACAACGGATAGTCCGGGGCCGGCACAAGAACCTCATCGCCGTTATCCAAGAGGGACTGCAGAACGAGCATGATAAGTTCCGACACACCGTTGCCAAGGAAGACGTCATTCGGAGTGGTCTTAGTCAATCCTTTGGCCTGGTAATAGTGCGCCACTGCGGCTCGAGCAGAATAGATACCGCGCGAATCCGAGTATCCCTGCGAGTCAGGCATGTGACGAACCATGTTGGTCACAATTGCCTCCGGAACATCGAACCCAAACGGTGCGGTATTGCCGATGTTCAGCTTAAGAATCTTATTTCCTTGAGCTTCGAGACGCTCTGCTTCCACCAGAATTGGCCCACGCACGTCATAACGAACGTTCTGCAACTTCTTTGACTGGACTATATGGCGCATAACATGTCACTTTATCGGAACTTCTTCACATACTGCGATGATGGTCATGGATTGGTTGTACGCGGTGAGCACCGATTGATTGGGAGCACCGCTAGGCAAGATTCCGTGACATCCGGAGTAAGCCACGACCCATCGATCAGCGTGACCTCTCTCTACTAGACTGGTCGCATGAAACTGCTCGTCCGTGCCCTTGTTAACGCCCTCGGATTGTGGGCCTGTGTTCACATCGTCTCCGGCATCACCGTCACCGGCACAGCCGAACATGTCTGGCTGTACTACGTGCTAGCCGGTGTGGTGCTCGCCATTGTCAACATCTTCGTTCGCCCCATCGTCAAGCTTTTTGCCCTCCCGCTCTACATTCTGACGCTCGGGTTGTTCTTCGTCGTTGTTAATGCGGCAATGCTTGGGCTGGCCTCCTGGGTCACCGATATCTTCACCGTGGGATTCCATGTGAATGGGTTCTGGGCGGCAGTGTTCGGTGGCATCGTTATTGGCATCGTCAACACCGTGGTGGACCTGTTCCTGCCCGAAAAGTATCGCCGCCAGCCGTAACTAACGATGGTCGCGGGTTATCGCCAGTCGTGAAGTGGAAAAGGAACGTGCCCGATACTTTCACCAAGCGCGGGTCCACTCGTGCTATCACAGCCGAAGCTGCTGGCTTAGAGGAACTTGGCCGGGCGGCGCTTACCGGGGGAGCCCCGGTTGTGCGCCTCATGTCCGTAGACCCAACGATGACAGCGTTGGAGACCGCACGGCTTTCACCAACGTCACCCACAGCTCACGCCGCCGCGGAGTTTGGGCGCAGACTTGCGCGCACTCACGCTTTCTGTCCGGAGGGAACGCGAGTATTTGGGCAGGCCCCGGCAGGGCTACGTGATACCTCGGCAGGACTGAACCAAGAGCCAACCGGCCTGAACCAAGAGCCGACCAGGCTGAGTGAAGATCTCACTCAACAGGACCGCACAACAAACACCCGGCACATCATTGCTGCCATGGGCGACGCTCCCCTCCCACTCGTCCCTATGGGATCAGCTGCCCGGAACTGGGGCGAGTTCTATGCCGAGGACCGCATCCTGCCCTATCTGCCCGACTCGCTTCGCAACAGATCCATCAGCCCCGAGGGACACCGAATCATTGAGCAACTGTGTGAGAAGCTCCGCGACGGTACCTTCGATTCACCACAACCCAAGCTTGTCACCGCCGATGCCGCCCTCCTCCACGGAGATCTCTGGGCAGGCAACATCTTCTGGACCCGCAACACCTCAGACCTGCATGAACGCGTCCTTATGGGCAACCATGAAACCTCACACCCAAGCGCTGCCATCACGTCGAACCGCGAGTCGAAAGAGCTACTCGAAACCCAAAATATTTCTCGTGCGGCCAACAATCGACAGATAGCCAACAGCCAAGAGGGAACTGACGCCGTCGTCGCCGTTCTCATCGATCCCGCCTCCCAGGGCGGTCACGCGGAATCGGACCTCGCACAACTCACGGTCTTCTCGGCACCATTCACCGAGCGTATTTACAACTCCTACCACGAGGTCTCTCCCCTCGCGGACGGCTGGCGCGAGCGGATTAGCCTCCACCAGCTACACATTCTTATCGTGCACGCGGCTCTGTTTGGCGGAAGTTATGGCGCTCAAACAATAAGCGTGGCGCGAAGGTATGTCTGAAGAAGGTACGTCTGAAGAAACGGGATCCTAAATCCACCCGCGCCGCCGGAACGAGAACCACAGCACCGCGGCGGAGACCACCAAAAGCACCGAGGACACCACCAGCCCAGACACCTGGTTGAACCCAAAGAATGGCAGATTTTGGCCGAAAAATCCGGTAATCAAGGTGGGTACCGAGATAATAGCCGCCCACCCGGCGAGTTTCTTCATGATCTCGTTCATGCGGGCGTCTTGGAGAGACAGATTGGTCTCCACGATAAAGGAAATTGTGTCCCGCAGGGTGTCGATCCACTCGCTTGCTCGCAGGGCGTGGTCGTAGGTATCGCCGTAATAGGCGGACAGTTCAGGCGACTCAAGGAAACGCCGCGAGAGATCGTTCACCACCTCCCGCAACGGTGACGCTGCCCGCCGGATCCGCGAGAGGTCACGCCGAATGTGGTACATGCGTTCCTGCATCTCGCGAGACAACGACTCATCGAAAAGCGAATCTTCAATATCCTCTAGCCGGTCCTCAATCTGCTCGATCGCCTGGTAGTAGCCGTCCACAATGCCGTCAAGAATGGCATACATGAGGTACCCGACCCCAAGGCGAAGCAACCGCTCTTCCTCGCTAAGACGCTCTGCGAAGTTCGTCAGCCCGCCCCCGTCGCTGGCACGCACAGTAATAACGACCTGCTCGAAAATAAACCCCGACACCCGAATCATGTCGAAGGCAATATCCACCGGAGATCCCGGTTCGGCGGCCTTCTCGTGGGCGGTATAACACACGAAAGAAAGGTGGTCGGCGTGCCGCACCACCTTCGTTCGCTCGTGCGGTTCAAGCACGTCTTCCATGCCGAGGCGCGTCAGCCCAAAATGCTGCCCGAACGCCATGAGCTGCTCCGGCGTAGGATCGAGGATGTCGATCCACACCAGGTCACCTGGTACGACCTGGTGCCGGGCGTCAGCCACGGGGTCGGCCGTCGGCTCAACTCGGCGCCCGTCATGCCACAGCCGCACCGTCATCTTGTCCGCGAGAGACATCATGAGATCATCGTAAGCGCGTCGGGGCACCCGTGGAACAATAGCCGCATGAGCTCTGCACGATCCGCCAGCCACGCCAGCACTCCCGCCACGAGCCCGCTCGCCACATTCCGTTCATTCACGGACATCACCCCGGTGATCGCTCTTGGCCCGCTCGATGGCCGGTACCGCGGGGTCACAGCCCCGCTCGTTGATTTTCTCTCCGAAGCCGCCCTCAACCGCGCCCGCGTTCATGTGGAGGTTGAGTGGCTCATTTACCTGGTCCAGAACGAGGTTCTGCCCGGCGCCCCGTCCCTTACCGACGACGACGTCGCCTACCTCCGTAGCATTCCCGTCACCTTCGGGGCCGAGGAAATTACCGAGATGGCAGAGATCGAGGCCGAGACCAGGCACGACGTCAAGGCCGTCGAATACTTCCTCAAGCGCCGCCTCGACGCCGCAGCACAGGTTCTCGGCCATGAGACCGCTCTGACCGGAATGCACGAGATCGTGCACATTTTCTGCACCAGCGAGGACATCAATAATCTCTCGTACGCCCTCGTCATCAAGGGCGCTATCGAGGAGGTGTGGCATCCCGCGGCTACTGCCCTCGCGGATCAGCTCGCGGATCTCGCGCGCGCCGAGGCAGATCGCCCGATGCTGTCACGCACGCACGGCCAGACCGCCTCCCCCTCCACTCTTGGCAAGGAGATGGCAGTGTTTGCCGCCCGCCTGCGCCGCCAGCTGCGCCGCATCGCTGCCGCCGACTTCCTTGGGAAGATCAATGGCGCCACCGGTACTTTCGGCGCCCACGCTGTTTCGGTTCCGAGTGCCAACTGGCCTGCGATTTCACGTGGTTTCGTGGAGGGCCTCGGCCTGGAGTGGAATCCTCTGACCACCCAGATCGAGCCGCACGATTGGCAGGCCGATCTCTACGCTGACGTCGCCCACTTCAACCGCATTGCCCACAACATCGCCACCGATTTCTGGACGTACATCTCTCTTGATTACTTCCACCAGAACCTCGCGGCGCAGGGCTCGACGGGCTCCTCAACGATGCCGCACAAGGTCAATCCCATTCGTTTCGAGAATGCGGAGGCAAATCTAGAGATTTCCTCAGCCCTCCTCGAATCTCTCGCGGCCACCCTTGTTACCTCGCGTATGCAGCGTGACCTCACCGATTCCACCACGCAGCGCAACGTTGGCGTGGCCCTCGGCCACTCACTCCTCGCCATCGATAACCTACGTCGTGGTATTGCCGGTGTGGACTCGAACCCAGCGGTCCTAGATCGCGACCTTGATAACGCCTGGGAGGTTCTTGGTGAGCCGATCCAGCAGGCCATGCGTGCCGCAGAGATCGCTGGTGCCACCGGCATGGGCAACCCATACGAGCGTCTCAAGGAGCTGACGCGCGGACGTAAGGTGACAGCCACGGACATGCGCGAGTTCATCAAGGGTCTCGGCATTCCG
>JBDIAV010000110.1:0-9130 GCA_039812645.1 Actinomycetaceae bacterium | reverse complement strand
ACGTCCGTGCTCCATTACGGCCAGGAGATCTTTGAGGGTCTCAAGGCTTACCGTCACGAGGATGGCTCGATCTGGACGTTCCGTCCCAGCTACAACGCGGCGCGCCTCAACTACTCGGCGGATCGTTTGGCAATCCCACACCTGTCCCACGAGGATTTTGTTGCCTCGCTTGTGGGCCTTGTGCGCGCGGACTCGGAGTGGGTCCCGAGCGTTCCCGGTTCTTCCTTCTACCTGCGTCCCTTCACCTTCGCCTCTGAGGCTTTCCTTGGCGTGCGGGCCGCGGCACAGTACGAGTACATGGTCATTGGTTCGCCTTCCGGCCCGTACTTTGAGCATGGCTTCCAGCCCATTAACGTGTGGGTGGAGCGCGAGTACCATCGCGCCGGTCCGGGCGGCATGGGTGATGCGAAGACGGGCGGCAACTACGCTTCCTCACTGCTTCCGAAGGTCAAGGCACATGGGGCTGGCTTCGACGAGGTGCTCTTCCTCGATGCCGCCACGGATACCAACCTTGATGAACTCGGTGGCATGAACGTGTTCGTCGTGATGGCGGACGGTTCCTTCAAAACCCCGAAGCTCACCGGCAACATCCTGCCCGGCTGCACTCGTTCCTCGATCATGCAGCTGCTGCGCTCGCAGGGCACCTCGGTCTCTGAAGAGACGATCTCGCTGGAGTGGCTACTGGCCGGCATTAAGTCCGGTGACGTGGCCGAAATGTTCGCGTGTGGCACCGCCGCCGTGATCACCTCCATTGGTTCGCTTACCTCGAATGACTTCAAGGTGGAGATTCCCGCCGGCGAAAAGACAAAGGCGATCTACGACCAGCTAACGGCCATCCAGCTGGGCCAGGCTCCCGACGAGTTCAACTGGCTCTACCGCTTGGCCTGATTGTTGTGATGACGGCTGGTGCGTGACGCCGTCGTCGTTCCATAACAAACTGGTGATTCATAACAAACTGAACAGAGCGCCTGCGAGTGCCTTAAGAAGCTGTCTTGAGGTATCTCGCGGGCGTCCTGTATTTTCCGTCGATGAGGTATGCTCTCGGGCAGGTGTGTGAGAGATTTCGCCATATGGTTGACCACCGCGCGGACAGTGATGTCAGGAAAGCTCGTGACGTCCGTCGTCGGCCAGGACCTGTTGACGCAATCTCTCGGTCATTTTGACTAGAGGAACAATATGAAAATCGATGTGTACGACGTGACCCTTCGCGACGGAGCCCAGCAAGAAGGCATCAACCTGTCCGTTTCGGACAAGCTGGCCCTCATGCCGCTCATTGAGTCGATTGGCGCTGACTACATTGAGGGCGGTTGGCCGGGCGCGATTCCGCGTGACACGGAGTACTTCCGCCGTGCGGGAGAAGTTCCGTTGACGACGGCGACGCTCGCAGCCTTCGGAGCAACCCGCAAGGCCGGAATTTCTGCCGCCGAGGATCCTCAGATCGCTGGACTTGTGGAGTCGGGTGCGCAGGTGCTCACTCTGGTGGCCAAGTCGGATATTCGCCACGTTGAGCAGGCGTTGCGTACCACCGGCGACGAGAATCTTGCGATGGTGCGGGACTCGGTGGAGTACCTGCGGGGGCTTGGCCGCGAGGTGATGATCGATGTCGAGCACTTCTTTGACGGCTACCGGTTTGACGCGGCGTACACGACATCGGTTGTGGTGGAGTCGTTTGCGTCCGGGGCCACGTGCGTGATTCTATGCGACACCAACGGTGGATCGCTGCCGCATGACGTGTTTGAGATCGTTAAGGAGTTGCGAGCGAGCCTGGAGGAGGCCGGTTTCGCCGACGCGAAGCTGGGCATTCATGCACATGATGACGGCGGATGCGCCGTCGCCAATTCGATCGCCGCAGTACGCGCGGGCTGCCGCCAGGTGCAGGGCACCGTTAATGGCTACGGCGAGCGCACCGGCAATGCGAATCTGTTGACCATCATTGCGAACCTAGCGTTGAAGACGGACTTCGACGTAGTGACGCCGGAGCAGTTGGCACGAATCTCTTCGGTGTCCCATGCGGCCTCCGAGATCACCAATATCTCACCGTACGCGCGCCAGCCGTATGTGGGAGCGTCGGCGTTCGCACACAAGGCCGGGCTGCACGCCTCGGCAATCCGTGTCAATGCGGATCTCTACCAGCACATCGACCCGCTGCTGGTAGGCAACGACATGCGCATGATCATCTCCGACATGGCTGGCCGTGCCTCCATCGAGCTGAAGACCCGAGAGTTCGGGTTTGATCTGTCGAATGACAAAGAGGCGCTTGCGGAAATTACGCGGCGCGTCAAGGCTGCCGAGGCGGAGGGCTACACGTACGACGCCGCTGACGCCTCCTTCGAACTTATTGTGCGCGAGGTGGTGGGCGAGCGCACCCCATTCTTCCGTATCGAGGCGTGGCGTGCGAACATCCGTACACTGCCGGGCGGTGCCGAGGCAGGGGAGACTTTCTCCGAGGCTACGGTCAAGCTATTTGTGGGTGGACGCCGCTACATGCGTGTGGGTGAGGGCGTAGGCCCGGTGGATGCGCTCGATATGGCGCTGCGCACGGCCCTCAAGAACGTGTACTCCGAGTTGGCTGCCATCGAACTCATCGATTTCAAGGTGCGCATCCTCGACACCCACAAGGGCACCGGTGCATTCACTCGAGTCATGATCGAGTTGACCGATGGCAAGGCTGTCTGGCGCACAGTCGGCGTGGGCGCCGATGTTATCGAGGCTTCGTGGGAGGCATTGACGGAGGGGTACGAGTACGGGCTGGCACGTGCTGGTGTCGTCCCGTGGATCGACGGCCCTGAGCCGGAGCTGTAAGACTTTACACCTGTGGCCGAGGGCCAAAGACCGCCGTCCCGACGCGGACGATGGTAGAGCCCTCGGCGATGGCGATATCCATGTCATGAGTCATGCCCATGGAGAGTTCCGTAGCGCTCGCGATTCCGGATGCCTGCAACTCGTCACGTAGCTCGCGTACGATTTGGAAGGAACGTGCGATCTCGGAAGTCTCGTCCGTGTGGGCGCCGATAGTCATCAACCCAATGATACGAAGGTGTGGCAGCTCGGCGATTCGGCCCGCGAGGTCAAGGACTTGCTCCGGATTGCGGCCGTACTGGGACTGCGCGCCGGACGAGTTAACCTGGATCATGATGTCGAAAGGCTGCTGTTCGCCCCAGGGCTGGATGTGTTCGCCCCGCAGTCGATCGAGCCGCGTCGCGAGTTTGAGGGAGTCGACCGTCTCGATGCACTGTGAGTAGCGAAGTGCTTTGGCCGCCTTATTGTTCTGGACGTGACCAATCACGTGGGTTCGGTGCGCTGGAGCGGCCGCGGCAGCGAGTGCCGTTTCGGAAGCTTCGAGCTGCTGGATGATGTTGTGCCCGAGTAGCGTGCTGCCAGCCTGCAATGCAGCAAGCACCCGCTCAGGTGCCTGGTACTTGGCAGCTAGCTCGATCTGAACTGATTCCTGCGAGCGTCCGGCGGCAGCTTCCGCACCGCGCACCTGCTCCTGGAGCCGTGCGAACCGTCCAGCAATTTCTTCCACGCTGGGAATCTCAGACATAGGAACCTCTCTATTTCTTGTACTTGCCCGCCTGCCCGATGACTTATCGCTCGCCAACCGAAATCACATTGAGACGAACTGTCTCGTCGCGATCGGACGCATCGAGATCAACCAAGGCCCAGAATCCCCAGGAGCCGTCGCCTTCGCCGTCGTCGAACGTCTGACGAACCAACCACAGCCGCCCAGCCGCATGCGATGAAACCAACTCCTGGGCCTGCTCCGACGGCACCCCCGCCGAAACCACATCCACCTCCGACACCTTGTCGATTACCTCGAAGAACTGCGTGCCCCGCGCCGCCGTATCGATTCCGATGCTCTCGTACTCATCGAAGTACGGCTCGGTGGCATCAATCCAGGCATCGCCGTCCCATACGGTCGCCCCCGGCCATAGAGCTGGCCCGGCCACGTCGTCAAGGTAGTCGTAGTCTTCGCGTTCCAGCGCCTCAACCCGGCGGAACACGGAGTTACGTACGGCGGTGCGGAATGCATGACGGTTGCGGGTGAAAGCTACATTCCCATCGGAATCGGCCCCGAATGCGAGTTCCTTTTGGCCTCCCTCCGGGTCAGATTCCAGCTGGGTCAGTTCGCCGAGCGTCAGACGGCCGTCACGTAGGGCTTCCCACTCGTCGAGCAGGGAGGAGTCGACGGAGCGTACCAGTGCCCCGAGCCAACTCGTGATGTCATCCAACTCGTCCGTCCGATACTCCAGCGGCACCATTTGGCGCAGTGCCTTGTAAGTGTCCGTGAGGTAGCGCAATACGATGCCCTCGGAGCGTGCGAGATCGTAGCGGGAGATCAGCTCGGAGAAGGTCAGTGCGTTCTCGATCATCTCGCGCACAACGGATTTAGGGGTGAGCTCATACTCGTCCACCCACGGGTTCGACTGACGATAGATCTCGAGTGCCGCCTTTAATTCCTCAGCCAGTGGCTGAGGCCAGGTGATCTCGTCCGCTTCCTGCATACGCTGCTCGTAAGAGACGCCAGCAGCCTTCATCCGACCAATTGCCTCACCGCGCGCGTGCCGTTGCTGCGCGTAGAGGAGTGGCGTGGGGTTCTCCTGTACAGATTCGACGACGCTCACCACGTCAAGCGCGTAGTCCTCGGAATCTCGATCAAGGACCTCGAGTGCCGCGAGCGCGAACGGGGAGAGCGGCGAGTTAAGGGCGAAATCGTCTGGAACTTCGTGCGCGAAGTCCACTGGCGACGCGTTAGGATGCTCGCGCTGCCAGTCCACACTGTGATGGATGAGCACGCCCGCGCGGTGCAGCGACGAGTAGATCCCCACCGCGCGCCGCAGTAGCGGATTCGAATCCGTCTTTGGCTCGTGATTGTCTGTCAGTAGCTTGATCGCGGCGGCCACCCCGTTCCCAGGCCGCTGCAAAATATTGAGAATCATCGCGTGATTGACGCGCATCTGCGAGGTCAGCGTCTCGGGGCCGGCGTTTTGCAGGTAGTTAAACGTCTTCTCAGACCACAGCACAACGCCCTCGGGTGGTTTCTTTTTCTGCACTCGCTTGAGTTTCTTCGGGTCGTCACCGGCCTTCGCGACGAGCCGAGCGTTCTCGATTTCGTACTCCGGTGCCTGGACGACGACGTCGCCAACCGTATCGAACCCCGCACGTCCGGCACGGCCCGCAATCTGGTGAAACTCACGGGCGCTGAGATGGCGCGACCTGGAGCCGTCGAACTTCGATAGCGAGGTGAAAAGCACGGTACGAATCGGCACGTTGATGCCCACACCGAGTGTGTCTGTGCCGCAGATGACCTGGAGGAGACCGGCCTGCGTCAGTCGCTCAACGAGGCGGCGATAGCGGGGGAGGAGACCCGCGTGATGCACGCCAATACCCGCGCGTAGCAGCTTCGATAGAATCTGGCCGAAGCCGGGCCCGAAGGTGAACGAGCCGAGCGCCGCAGCGATTTTTGCCTTTTGTTCCTTGTTGACGAGTGCAATCGGCTGCAGCGCCTGCGCTTGGGCGACAGCCTCCCGCTGCGAGAAGTGCACGATGTACACGGGTGAGCGGTGAGTGGAGGTCAGCTCCTTGACCACTTCGGTGAGTGGTTCCAACGAGTAAGAGAAATGTAGAGGAACGGGGCGAGGAGCATCGGCGACGACGGAGACCGCGCGCCCGGTTCGGCGCACCAAGTCCTTCTCGAGGAACGTCGTATCACCAAGGGTGGCAGATAACAGAACCTGCTGGGTGGAGGTGAGTTCAAGCAGCGGTACCTGCCAGGCCCAGCCACGTTGTGGATCACCGTAGAAATGGAATTCGTCTTGGACGAGAACTCCGATAGTTGCGGCGTCGCCCTCGCGTAGCGCGATGTTAGCGACGATCTCGGCGGTGGCGCACACGACGGGTGCGTCGCCATTGATAGAGGAATCGCCCGTCACCATCCCCACGTTGTCGGCGCCGAACACGTTGATGAGTTCGAAGAACTTCTCCGAGACGAGCGCCTTGAGTGGTGCGGTGTAATAGGCGGTTTTGCCTCGGGCAAGGCCAGTAAAGATGGCGGCCAGAGCCACCATCGACTTTCCTGAGCCGGTGGGCGTGGAGACAATAAGGTGATCGCCTTCGAGTGCTCCGAGCAGTGCCTCTTCTTGATGTTCGTAGAGCGGGCGACCGGTGGACTCGGCCCATTCGGTGAAGGCCTCGTAAATGGCGTCGTCGTTCGGGTGGAGTCCGTATTCGTCTTCCAATTGGTCCAGCGCAATATTGAGCGGTGGCTGGGGAGGACGAGGAAGGGAACCGGAGGCTGGCGGGCCAGATGGGGCGGAACCTGAGGCGCTTGTGCCGGACGGAGCAGGATGCGAGGCGGACATTCCTCTAGGGTGCCATATTCTGTGGCCGCGCGCCGCTTTGGGGTGAAGCTGTGTGCGACGGGTGAAACTGCACATCTGACACCACATGGGATGGACGAGGAACTTGGTGGAGTTAGCGAGATGGGGGAGGTATGCAGTCCGAGGATTTTGACTGTGTGCTAGCGCATACCCGGTGCCCAGCCTCTCGAGTTGCACCGGCTCAACGAGCGGAGTAAATTACTTGCTGTTGCGCACCGTTAGCTCAATTGGCAGAGCAATTGACTCTTAATCAATGGGTTCTGGGTTCGAGTCCCAGACGGTGTACGGTGAGGAGAACGAGTTCGCTCGATTCTCCCGAGATTGATGAAACCGGTTCACATGCAACGCATGTGAACTACTGAGGAAATCCTCGGAAAACAAGTTCACTTGTTCTCCGAGGATTTCCTGCATCCGGAGGCGTTTACGCAATGTTCCGGGAGGTAGGCCAAAACCCTGTAGAACGTGTGTCACTTTCGGATTCACGTGTTGGTTTTTCCTGGGGAGAATGCGTCTCACACGTTGCGGAAAACGCCGCTCCTCTGGTCTGCCGTCCGAGGTAGTAGCCGAGTGTGTTGATCACTGCACCCCGGCCGTCACTTCTGGCCTGTGATCCACAGTATTGACTGGATGACGTCTACTGGCTCGGGGAGGCAGTGGGGATCTCCTGCTTTGTGAGATGGTGAGACCTTGCGCCGCCTCAAGGGGCAAGCTGGAGTGTGTAAGTAGCGTCGGAATGACCGGCCAGAACACGCGGTCGGGCTGCATGAACGGTGAGGAATCAGCATGAAGATACTTGTTATCGGGGCAACCGGAAATATTGGCAAGGTTGTGGCATCAACGCTGGATGAGCGTGGTCACGATGTCATCCGGGCTTCCCGCAATGCAGAGTTTGCCGTCGATATCACCGAGCCAGCCTCGATCAAAGCCCTTTTTGAGAAGGTGGGAGAGGTGGACGCCGTCGTCGTCGCTTCTGGTTCCGTACCTTTCAAGCCGCTCATGAGTTTGGAACGGGACGACTACGTCAAGGGCTTTATGTCGAAAACCCTCGGACAGATCGAGGTGGTTCGCCAGGGTCTTCTCCATGTGAGCGACGGCGGCTCGATTACACTCACGACCGGCGTGCTCGCCCGCGAGCCCATCGCCACCGGAGCCGCGGCAGCCATGGCAAATGGCGCGCTCGAATCGTTTATCGTCACAGCGGGCGCGGAGGCTCCGCGTGGCATCAGGATCAACGCGGTCTCACCAAACGTGCTGGCGAACTCGCCAAGCTTTCATCCTCTTTTCCCAGGTCAGCGTCCGGTGACAGATGAAGAGATTGGTACCGCCTACGTGCTGTCCGTGGAGGGGCTCGTCAACGGCAGGACCATTCGCGTCTGAATAGAAATGTGGCCATGAACATTTCCCACGTGGGTACGAGCGTTACCCGTTCCGTAGACGGCATGTAGAACGCCGGGACACCGGGTGAGGATTCCGACGTGGCCCGCCTGGTAACTGTCGGAGGTGGGTGGACGCCGTCGTCGGGACATGGGGAAAATTTTCGTCGAAAAATGTGAAGGGAAAGTGAACACGGATGTCCCAGGGGTCGGTTAGCGGACGGGCGACAGCAATCGGGCTGATGGCGGTTGTGCTGTGGAGCGCGATGGTGGCCCTTGTGCGTACCGTCACCGAAACGTTCGGTGCGACGCTGGGGGCGGCGTTGATTTATTCGGTTGCGGCTGTCATCCTGTGGATTGTTCGTCGCCCGGCATCCCTCAGAAAAGCGCCGAGGCGCTATCTTCTCCTTGGCGGACTCCTTTTCGTCGCGTACGAGATCAGTTTTTCGCTGGCACTCGGCATGGCGAGTGATGCCTCCCAGGCGATCGAGGTCAGTGTTCTCAACTATCTGTGGCCAACGTTCACGGTGGTGCTGTCGGTGATTGTGAACAGGGCGCAGCGCGCGGGCTGGACGCTGATCCCAGGCGTCATCTTGGCGATGATGGGGATCGTGTGGGTGGTCGCGGGGGATATGGGTTTTGATGCGCACCGGGTCCTGGAAAACATCGCGAGTAATCCTTTGCCGTACCTGTTGGCGTTTGGTGGTGCGGTGATTTGGGCGATCTACTCGGTGTTCACGCCACGATTTTCGCGGGGGTACGACGGGATCGCGCCCTTCTTTGCTGCAACCGCGGTGGGGCTGTGGGTTATCTACGCTGTGATGGATCGAAGTGTGCCGGAGGTGGTTGCCGCCGGGGACGGACTGTCTGTACTCGTTGCAGCTGCGGTTATTGCCGGTGGGTACGCCTGCTGGAATATTGGAATTCTGGGCGGGAACGTCACGATTATGGCGACGGCGTCCTATGCCACGCCTGTCTTTTCGTCAGCGATTGCGTCGTTGCTTCTGGGGGCAGCTCTTTCCACCCCGTTCCGTCAGGGTGTCCTGCTCGTGACCATCGGATCCCTGCTGTGCTGGTGGGCGACACGTTCGCCTCGGCCGCGCGCGGCGTGACTGGGTGAGCGGCGTAGTTAGGTGAGCGGCGTGACCGGGTGAGTGATGTAGCTGGACGAGTGGTGCGGCCGGGTGGAGGGGGTTCTGAGGTGACTATGTTCGCGACTTTCTGAGGTGTAGGTCGCAATCAGGCCTTCTAACTTGCGGGCGACGATAACAGTGAGTAGATTAAATGCTTGTTGCGCACCGTTAGCTCAATTGGCAGAGCAATTGACTCTTAATCAATGGGTTCTGGGTTCGAGTCCCAGACGGTGTACCAAAGAGG
>JBDIAV010000109.1:0-9147 GCA_039812645.1 Actinomycetaceae bacterium | reverse complement strand
GCCGTCGGAGGAGTCGCCTCCGGCTCTTCCTCTTGGGCTTCAAGGTTCACCATACGGAAGGAATCGAACGAAGCAGTTGTTGCTGCCGTGGCACTGCTTGCTCGCGACAGATAGAGGCTGGTGTAGCCCTTACCCTGGAGTCCGTCTGTGGAATCCGTCATTGTCAGCTGCCAGCTAGTCGGCTCAACGGAGCCTTCCTTCCAGAGCTTGACCTCAATCGTGGTGGGGCTGGAACCGGTGACGCGCGTCTTGAGGTTGAACACATCGCCGTCCTTCCAAGTGACCCCATTGAGGATCTTGGAGCTGATGAGTGTTCCCGACTGCTCGACGAGAAGCCAGATCGAACCATCGCTTCTCATCCATGCTGACGATTGGTACTTCTGCGTCGCGTTCTGGCGGGAAGAGATACCAACGTAGGAGTTACCTTGCGCAGGAGGAGCGCTCAGCGAGAACTGAACCGAGGCCTCGGTGTCCTTGAGGGAAACTCCCTGCAGGGCCATGTATCGCGTGGTTCCCTTGGCCAGCGTGAGCTTGCCCGTGGAGCTATCAACCGATCCGGCGGATGCGGCACCGTACATTGCCGTCCAGGTTCCACCGATATCAGCGGAACCCCAGCCTGACACAACATTCCTGCTGAAGTCATCAGAAGCGGCGTAGGTGAGGGCGGTGACGGTGACGTCCTGCGACGTCGTCGCTGTCTCACCAAGGCTGTCGGTGACGGCGAGGGTGACCGTGTAGGTGCCCGCCTCAGCGTAGGTGTGTGATGCGGTGGCACCGGTTCCTGCTGCGGAGTTGTCGCCCCAGTTCCAGGCGTAGGAGAGCGTTGCGCCGTCCTCCGCTGTTGAGCCAGTGCCATCGACGATGGTCTTCAACCCATCCTGTACCGAGGTGAACGAGGCGGTCGGTGCCTCATGGGTTACGGTAACCGTTTCGGTGGTTGTTGCGGTACCGCCACGGTTGTCGGTGACGGTCAAGGTGACGGTGTAGTCGCCTGCAGCACCGTACGTGTGCGAAGCGGTCCGTCCGGTGGTGTCGGGAGTTCCGTCGCCCCAGTTCCACGAGTAACCGGTGATGGCGCCATCCGGGTCAGTCGAGGTGCTGCCGTCAACGGAGAGCGTCAGGCCGTCAACCGAGGTTGAGAAGGCCGCTGTAGGCGCCGTATTCGGTGTCTCGACAGTCACGGAGTTCGTGATCACGTTGGGCAGTCCAGAGTTATCCGTAACTGTCAGCTTGACCTGGTAGGTTCCGGCTGCAGCATAGGTGTGCGTCGTCGTCGGTCCCTGGGTGCTGGTCTCTCCGTCACCAAAGTCCCACTTGTACGAGGAAATGGTATGGCCACTGGCCGCGGCGGAGGCGGAAGCATCGAAGGAGACGTCAAGGTCCGATTCGGTTGCGGTGAAGGAAGCGGTGGGCGGAGTCAATCCCTTGCCCACGCCGTAGTGGAGAGCAACCTGCTCGGCGGAGAGAACGGTGGGGTAGATAGCAACATCGTTCATCTGTCCCGAGAAGAAAGCGGAACTTGGTGCGCTCGGCCAGCCACTGACGGTGTCGCCACCGATTCTCCAGTATCCGGTGACGTTTTGTCCGTTGGTGACGGATGCGTCCGAGGCAACGAGAGCTCCGTCCACGTACAGTTTCATGCCGTCAGTTCCGAGGGTTGCCACCATATGGTGCCAGGTGTTGTCGTTGTAGGACTGAGGGCTGGTAATGGTCTTGACCGCTCCCGGGTAGGCACCAAAGACAAGCTTTCCGGCGTTCGTCATGTAGACATGGCGATCGTGGGAACCGGAGTTTGTATTCTTCTTGTTGCCGTAGCCAATCAGCTTTCCACCCCGAGTGGTGTTGGTCTTGAACCAGAGTTCTTCGGAGAGCTGTGCGGGCAGCACGGATGTGGACGAACTAGAAACAATGCTGGTGCTTGAACCATTGAAGCTCGATGCGGCTGAGCCGACGACGCCACCTGAGGTTACGGTGCTCACGCGGGAGCCGTAGAGCGGGTTATTGTTACCGCCCCAGTCGACTGTCGAGCCGCCCAAGCGGTAATAGAGCGAGGGGTTCGCGTCTAGTACAGTCTCGGCGTAGGGAGAAACCTGCCCGCTGGCAACGGTGACGGTCACAGGCGAGCTGGTGCGCGAGTTCCCATCGGGATCGGTTGCCTTCACCGTGTAGGTGTAGCTCTGACCGGGGGTGAGGCCACGATCATTAAAGGAGATGGTGGGAAGGTTCCACCACGTGGAGGTCGCGGTTTGCGATGCCACAGGGGTGGTTGCACCGTCACGATACAGGTTGTACGTCAAGTTGAGGTCGTCGCGGTCCCAGTTTGCCGGGATGGAAATGCGTGCGCTGCCAGCTGCCACGGAGTTTGCCGTGGGGACCCAATTGGCCGTGGTTACTCGAGGACCCTGCTTCGGGGCCTTCTTCGCCTTGGTAGCAAAACGCGTGATTCCTTGCTGGGCCATGTTGTTGACTGTGCCAAACTCGCCCGCAACGGAAATGTAATCGCTGGTTCCGGTGATGCTGAGAGCGGCCTGATCGAGCCCAGAGGTGGTGCCCACGGTAAGGTCCGGGAACCAATTGAAAGCGGACGGGGAAGGGGTACCGCTCCAATCAGCGTAGCCGCCACCGGCGGTCGCGGAGCGGCTCAGGGTGCCATTCGCATAGGTGGTGTATGACTCGAGGTAACGGTAGCGCTTAGGGTTTGTATCGGACCAGAGATTAACAGTTTCGCAGCCGTGAGTGTGATCGGACGTGTAGACGATCGAGCCGGTTGAATAAACACCGTAATGATCGCCATGGCAGTCGGAGACCCAGCGGATGTTACCGCTGCCAACTTCTGCGGCAAAAACACCTTCGAGATTGCCGTTATTGGCGCGCCCTGCGTCATATGTCCAACCGGTGCCGTAAACGCCGGTTGCGTCAGAAGCTAGTCCAAAAATGCCTGCCATGCCCGCACTGGGGCCTGAACTCCAACCGTTCTTGACAACGTTTGGGGCATCCCAGGACGTATTGATAGCTCCGGAAACGGGATCGAGATTGGCGAGCCCTCGCTGTACCTGGCTGTTAGTAGCGTAGAAACGACCGCCGATAATAACCTGGCCCGTTTGGGGCTCCATGATCATTGCGTCAATCTGACGATCAGTGGTGGGAGCCCACGGTGTCAATGCTCCATTGGACGTGCTGAAAGCTGCGGCGTTTTCTCGTGCAACACCATTGGCCTGAGTGAATAGACCGCCAACGTACACCGTGCTATCCGTGGCAGCCAGAGCGTAGACTCCGCTGCCACCAATTGCTGGCGCCACGCCTGGAACGAGCTGGCCGGTGGTGGCATCAAGGGCTGCGAAATTGTGGCGGCTTTGCCCGTTGACGTTGTTGAATGAACCACCGATGTAGATGCGCTTGCCATCGGGAGATGCGGCAATTGCTTTGACCGGGCCGTTGGTGGTGGGGGCGAAGCTTGCGATGAGTTCGCCCGTGGTGATGTCATACGCGAGGATGTTGCTGCGGGCGATGAGGTTAGTATCGACGGCGGCGCCAGCGGGACGAACGTTGCTGAACTGTCCGACTGCGTAGACGGTGTTGCCGATGATGGTTTGAGCCCAGACGTAACCATCGTTGATCTGAACTGTGGGGAGGTCGTCAGCGGTGACGTGATCATCGGTGCGTTGAAGCAGTGGTGCTGTGGTTGCCGGTACGTCTGCTGCTTGCGCGGCAGGAATTGCGGTGAAGAATCCCGCGGTGGCTACGAGTAATGAGGTGAGACCAGCAAGAAGGCGGCGGGAGCGCCGTAAAGGGACGTGAGATGCGGTCTGCATGATCAGGCCGTCCTCCCTGTGAAGATTGCGATGGGCTCGCCCGCCGCGTAGTTGACTGAAATAGTTACCTCGCGGTCATTCGCCGGGTCGAGCATAAATACGTACGATCCTTCAACCGTTTTTCCGGGTTCAACACTGCCCTGGAATGGCTGAGGATCTCCGGCGGTGGTGCCTACGCCGTACGTGTCCTCGTCCGCTGACAGATTGACGACGGCGGAGTCGACGTCGACTGGCTCCTCGGAGCCGTTTTTAATGGAGATATTGACACGGACAGCGGGGCCGGAATTCTCACCGGGTGTTTGAGCCTCGACGGAGATTACTTCAATCTTTGTGAGGGATACGGTGACCTGGGTGTCAAAAGCAACGGGTTCATCAATCGAGGCGGTCTCCGTTGGTACGGGAGCCGGGGTAACCGGTCCCATCGGCGCGTCCGTGGGTGCTGGCGTCCAGGTCCCAGAGGGCGTAGGCAATGGGCTGGCACTAGCGCTGGCGCTGGAGCTAGCACTGGCCGATGGGTCTGCTCCCGGGGTGTCTTGTCCACTATCACTCGAAGGGCTACAGCCAGCCATCGCAAGTGCGAGGGAAATAGCCAGAGCCGCCGTTCGGCTCACATGTGAGTGAATGACACGCCGTCCATTTATGTTCATTGTTCTCCTTTTGGCCTACCTTAGCTACCTTATGGCTGTTTATGTGGCCTATTGGTGGTAATAAGACTAGCCGAATTGCTAGCTAAAAGGCTAGATCCGCCATTGGACGAAAGTCTAGACGACATTTACTGATGGGTAAAGCATTTTGTTAGTAACAAATTATGTGATCTGGTGAGAACTTTTCTTCACTGTGCGTGTCCATGTAGTGAGAAGGTGATGGGGTGCACATGGGAAAAATGCTCACTTCCAGTAGGGTCATGTATTTGGGCGCCACCAGCGAATTCTGGGAGTGTTGAACCAAAAGTTGGGTGCCTTTGATGGAAATAAAGTTCCGCGCTGTCCAAGCGAGGGCTTGAGTGGTGGATTGTGCCAGTAAGCATCGAGGTACTGTCAGTTACCGTTGATTTGCCCGGATAGTTCAGGAGGGAGCGGTCGTGGGAAGTATTGCAACCTTGTTGCCGGCTCTTGCTGGTGTCAGCGCGCTGGCGGTCGTCATCATTGTTCTCCGGGCAATGCCGAGAACAATGTTTACCTTGTGGTCACTGACGCTTTTTTTCGTTCCTGTATGGATTGGCGTTAGCCTTTCGAGAAGCTTCAGCGTCATGGCAATCTCCGCAGTAACCCTTCTTGGAGTTGTGGTATTTGGCGGAAGGATTCGGCTTTCGATCGCGGACCTTTTTATGGCGATCCTGGTATTCTTCGCCACAGTTCAGTATGTACTCCATTGGATTAGCCTCACCTGGTATGTGACCGCGACAGTTGAATGGCTTCTCCCTTATATATGGGGGCGGATTGTTCTTTCCCGCGTATCTCGATCATTTGTGGTCAAGTGCATCGCAGTGTGTGCCACCGTCGCGGCTGTCCTAGCGATCATTGAATCGGTGACCTCTGTCAACATCTTTGTCCTCTACCCGTTCCATAACTCGTTGTACGAGGGTTGGGGGACGTTGCAGGAGCGCGCTGGATCGTTCCGTGCTGAAGGAGCCTGGGGGCATTCGATTGCTCTCGGGGCTGCTCTCGGTATGAGTTCATCCTTTGTCCTCGCGGCGCCATGGAAGCCCGTGGTCCGTTTTGCTGCCCTGGGAATTCTTGCCGTTGGTGAAGTTCTCACGCTCAGTCGAATCGGCCTGGGAATTATGGTTCTGGTCATTGTTCTCACCGTTGTTCTCATGCCCCAGATTGGTAAGACAACGCGCATCGGCGTGACGGTTATGGGCCTCGTTGGCGGAGTGCTCATGATGCCGATGATCATGAGTGTTTTTAGCGAAGCGGGAAACGAGGCTGCGGGGAGTGCTGACTATCGCGGAGAGATTCTCTCTTTGTTCCGTTACGTCAAACTCTTTAGCGCGGCACCAAGTTTGAATGGCGTGACGGTTGGCGGAGAGTATTTGGGAGCCTATGCGAAGACGATCGACAATGCCATCCTGTTGACGGGATTACGCTTCGGTTGGATAGTGCTGTTCTTCTTCTGTGCGGTGCTGGCGGCGATCATGATCTCGCTCACCGTGCGAGGACTTGCTAATCCCGCCTCCATTGCAGTTTCTGCACAGGTTCCTTTGCTACTTGCGGTGGCTCTCATTACCCAGTTTGGAACCTACTTTTGGTTCCTTGCTGGCCTTGCTGTTGCGTGGAACAACGTGCTGCGCGAACCTAGTTCCGAGGATCCTGAGCTCCACAGCACTGCGCACGCCGGAGGTGTTGATGAGATTGATAAATCCCGCACTTTGTCCAGTCATAAATGAGTCTATGGTACGTAATGTAGACTCCCGAACAGTAAGCGGCCTAGATTCCGCCGCAGTTGCACGACCTTTACCATTGTCCATTTCTGCCAGGAGGCATGTTTCATGACATCTGAGCCCTCTCCTTGGACTCTCGCGCGCATATGGGACGCGCTAACGAAGCTCTGGGCTATCGTTGTGGCCACTACGATCTTGGGCAGTGGTATCGCCTATGTTGATTCAGCATCAACAACACCCGTCTATAGTTCGACGTCCACTCTCTCTTTCTCGATCAGCCAAGGCACCACGGCCGCGGATCTGGCCAATGGCAGCACCTATATGCAGGCCCAGATGCTCACGTATGCTCAGCTTGCGACGTCGTCGGCTGTTCTTCAGCCCGTTATCGACAATCTCAGCCTTCAGATGCGTGTGCCTGAACTGAGGAGTTCGATTGTTGCGACGATTCCGCAAAACACGCTCATCCTGAAGATTCAGGTGTCTGCGTCTGATCGTGAGCTGGCGGCAGATCTTGCGAATGCCATCGGACATAGCGTTTCTACCGTCGTGGGTGAGACGTCTCCGAAGCCGACTTCCGGTGAGGCTCCTCGTATCGTGGCAACTGTGGTGGACGAGGCTCTCGTCCCGAAGCATCAGTCGGCTCCCGATAAGAAGAGCGACACCATTATGGGCGGTATGGCGGGCCTAGTCATTGGTCTGCTCATCGTCTTGGTACGAGCAATGACCGAAACGCGGATTCTGAACGAGGAGGAATTGCGGCGTGTGACGAGCACTCCAATCTTGGGGGCGGTGAACCGATCACGTTCGTCCAACAAGTTGTGGGCAAGTGATGAATCGGCCGCAGACACGACGGAGCAGTTGCGCCGTATTCGTTCCGCTCTCAAGCATGCAATGATCGATGATGCCTCGCACAGGATCCTTGTCGCTTCGGCCGGGGTTGGAGAGGGTAAGTCCACCATCTCGGCAAATCTCGCTCTGACAATCGCGAACTTGGGAAGCAAGGTGCTTCTCATTGACGCGGATCTACGCTCGGCTGGCCAGTCGGACATTTTTGGTGTGGATGGCCTTCCGGGGCTTCATGAAGTTCTCCGTGGCGAAGCTTCCTTCGATGGATCAAAGAAGCGTCAGGCTCGTACGACGCTGGACATCCTTCCCGCGGGTGAGAAAACGAACAACCCTGCGGTGCTTCTTGCCTCGGACAGAATGCACGAGTTGCTTGAGGACGTTGCTGGGCGTTACGACTACGTCATCGTTGATACTCCAGCGATGGGTAAGTTCGCGGATGCATCTTTGCTTGCCCCGATGGTAGATTCGGCGATTGTTGTGGTGGATACGACGAAGTCACGACGGGCTGGTCTGATTGGGACGCTCTCGAATCTGGAGATTTCTGGCGGGCGAGTCGTGGGCCTGATTATGAATCGTGGCCGCACTGCTCGTTTCACGTTAAGAAGCAGAAGGTAAAGCGCTGGAGCGTACGACGAGCGCACGCTGAACCCCAAGGTGAATAGTAGAAAGTGGACCATGCTGGGCGGTTTCCTGGCATGGTCCACTTTTTGTTGTACGGATTCGTTTCTCACGAGGTATCGAAGGAGTTAGCGCGGCAAAGAAGTGATGCCGCGGACGTCGTCGTCGCTATCATTCCTTCACCGGGCTATCCTCCTTTGGCCCAGTCTTTACTTGTTGGCCCAGGAACGTTACTCGTCGCCGTCGAGGATGTCAGCAACCTGGGCGTCAGTGAGGTCGTAGCCGTAGTAGGTCGCGTAGTAATCCTTGGTGACCTTGGCGAGATCCACGTCAGCGAACTTGTCCGGGTGGAGGATGGTTCCGAGGAAGACGGGCATGAGCACGCCCTCGGCGGAGCGCACGGACCAGGGGTAGGTGCCTGAGGGCTCGGTGTAGACCTTGCCGTTGGCGACGGCTGGGACGGTGGCGAGGGCGGGATCGTTGATGATCTGCTCGCGTGCCCCCTGACCCATGGTGAAGATGACGTCCGGTGCCCACTCGATGATCTGCTCGGCGCCGACGGAACCGGAGGAAGTGTCGAAGTCAGCGGAGACGACGACGCCGCCCGCCGAGGTCACGTACGCGGAGGAGATATCGTCGCCGTCCACGGTGGAGTAGCCGTCGCCACCGGCGCGCAGGTTGAGGGTCTTGACGCGCTCGGCCTCGGGAACGTCTGCGACGCGCTTCTCGACGTCGGCAATGGTGCCGGCATAGAACTTGTTGAAGGTGGCGGCCTTCTCCGGGGCGTCGTCGCCCAAAATTTCGCCGACGAGGGTGATGACTGACTGCATCTCTTCGGGAGTACCGAACTTGTCAATCTTGATGGGGACGATACCTGCGGATTCGAGCTGAGCGGCGACTTCATCGGTGAAGTTCGGGCCGATCACTACCTGCGTGCCAGCGGCGATGAGTTCCTCGACGTTCGATGGGTCGTGGCCGTCCGGGTTAGCATTCGGCCAGACCTCGTGGAAGAGTCCCTCGCCCACCATCGGGATAGCTGCGACGAGCTTGTCCTCTCCGCCATCGACGACGACGATGTGTGCGAACGCGCCGATGGTGGCGCCGATGCGCTCCACGTTGGCGGGGATTTCGATGTCGTTGCCGTACTGGTCGACGACGACGCGCGTGCCGGTGGCTGGCGCCTCAGTTGCCTCGGAGGTGGCTGCGGCAGTGCTGGCTGCCGCGGAGGGAGCCTCGGAACTGTTGTCCGAGGAACAGCCGGTCAGTAGGGCGATCGGCAGGAGAGCCGCTGCTGCGACGCTCAGAAAGCGCTGTGCCTTCATGGTTTTCCTTTCGGGAATGGGTGGGTTTGGATCCGTCACCAGGACCTGGCAACGGAAGAACGTGGTGGAGAGACTTTCAGGAGTGAACTCAGGAGTGGTTTTTGGTGGAAAGAAGGGGGTAGCAGTAGCTGATGTGGTCGTGCTCGGAGGTGGTAACGCGCACCGG
>JBDIAV010000108.1:0-9299 GCA_039812645.1 Actinomycetaceae bacterium | reverse complement strand
CACATCTTTCATGCGGATACCGAGGTCTGGTTCAGGGGTAAATCAGCTTTGAGTATTTCTGATCTCGCGGCTTCGAGTGTTTCTCCTCTTGTGACGCCACGTTTCACGTGAAACGGATTTTCTCTTCTGACTGTGTCTCGATTATGAAGGTGGTTGTTGATTGACGAAGCCCAACGAGTTTGGGGTGCACTGGAGGCTATCGGTTGCCACTTATTGAGGCCTCCTCGTCTTGTTTCCGCACGCGTTTATTGGTTGAGCGATTTGATTGCTTTACGAGGTTCTTCCCTGGGAGGAAGAGACGTATGAGATACATGGCCTCCACTGTGGACCTGGCAGCTCCGTAGTCTGCTGTCAGACCGCTCGCGCGGATGGTCGTACCAGAGTAGGTGGAGTTGTAGGATCCGGTGATGTTTCACGTGAAACGTCAATGATCTTGCCTCTACGCTTCTCCCTGCCTCTGAGCCTCTCCTATTCTTAGAGGGAGGACTTTGCTCAGCAGACAGGCCTACTAACAGGTGGGGCGGCCGGGGGCGCCGATCGCTTTCCGATCCGGAATGAGAACGTTGGACATTGATGTTTCACGTGGACTAACTATTGGTCTTCGGGGATCCCCTTTTTCCAGGTTTGGTATGACGTCATGACGAGAATGTGTCCGCCCGTGGTGAGACTTCAATGGATTTCGGAAGCATATAAGTCACTTGGTTAAATAGATATTTACGTACGCGTGAACCGGCCAAGTTCTTGATCCAATTGATGGCAACTTTACGTAGGAACTGAAGTACTGGTTGGGAAATGGCATGGAGGCACGTGGATCTGCGAGTTGTCTATGGACAATCGTCAATGTCTCGGCGTCGCTACACTCTCCCAGTACGCAGCAGCGGATGTTTCACGTGAAACATCCGCTGCTCTTTGCATCCTCTTTTGTCAGGTGCTGTCGAGTTGGTGAGGGAGGCAGGATACCTGGGGTTTGGTCTGGCGTCGGGCTTCGTAGACTTTCGCCCTAACCCAGAGTGACTGTGCGTAACCGAAGCGGTCGGTGGTGGGGTTCTGACTGTGGACTTACCTACCACCGATAAGGGATCAAACCCATCACTTTGGCCGCGGTCTCACACTCTTCACTGAGATCTTGGCAGGTCAAGATATTTGCCGTCACAGTAGCTTCTGGAAGGGAGTGTTTGTTGTACGTCAAACAACCTGTGGTAAAGGTTCCCCGAGTACAGACAGAGGGGCGTAAAGAGGTCCCGAGGGCGTGCCTGTCTACCGTTATTGTGAAACGATGAGGTGAATATGTCTTTCCGAGGACTGTCTCGAGCGACTTATCTCGGTGCGCCGGGCACCTCATTTGGCGCAGTGGCAGTGGTGCAATTGTCCCTTTAAACTGCCACGACAGACTTATGTAACCCATGAGGAGGACTACTAAGTCGTAAATTTAGCAGTCCGTCGGACGCAATTCGTTCACTTCGGGAACGATGGTGACTTTCTCTGGGACAGAGAGGTGCATCGTTTACTGGAGACTAGTCGCTCTTTGGCCATGAGTACCCGAGTGTTTCACGTGAAACACTCGAACCAATCGTTGTGCTATCTAGTGTCTCGTCACGAGATGTTTCACGTGAAACATTGGAAAGTTTTCTCTGCTTATGTGGAGTGCAGTTGGGAAATTCGTTGCTAATAACTGGTGGAGTGACTACGTGCTCTGCTATGTACCGTGTCGCCATGCGGCTTGAATGCTCACAGAAAGTGCTTGACGTGACGCGACAAAAACGCTGGGTAGCTCGCTAAAGGTGCCAAATGACGAGAGCGTGTAGGATCACTGCAAATGTCCTTGTGTCGGAACGTTGGTAGCTTAGCTTGAGCGCCTCCGCTGTATAGTCCAGTCAATAGTTGATGATGTTTCACGTGAAACATGGAACCAGAGAGTGGTTCTTTTCGGAAGTCCTGGAGATGCTGGTGCGTGTAAGGGTGTGAAAAGAGTAAAAGCGGAACGTGCTGCTATACGGGATTCGGGCATTGCGCCGACCTTTCGCGCAGCTCCATGTGTGAAAACAGTGAAAGCGGAACGTGCTGCTATGTCCCATGAGTGAAGGATTCATGTCGGCGTGTGATAACTAGTTTCAACCCAAAGTTGGGTTGCTTCCCATTGAAGCGAGAGCGATTAGAGCTGAATGGCCCAAATTCGTAAACAACATAACGGCTCTTCGTGCCATGGGAGACAGGCATGTTTCACGTGAAACATGCCTGAGCCCGCCAATTCAGCAGCAAGTCCCATCACTTGTCCACATCAGGCCGTGCCCTCCGCCCTGGTGTCGGAGCGGATAGGTACACTAGTGGAGGACATGGAGAAAGGGCGACATGAGCGATCCAAGGAAGATGGTACGGCCCGGTAACGAAGCGGGATCAACTCGCACTAGTGACTGGGACCGATTTGCCGATGAAGGCTCGCCACTGGCAGCGGCCCTAGCTGAGGATATGAAGCGTCTAGCTGCTATAGGGGATGGCGAGTTTAAGAAGCCGTCTCGGACGCGAATTATTGCCGTCGCAAACCAGAAGGGTGGAGTCGGAAAGACGACATCGGCTGTTAATCTTGCAGCCGCCCTGGCGAAGGGCGGATTACGCGTACTTGTTGTTGATGACGATCCACAGGGTAATGCGTCGACCGCACTCGGGGTACACGAACGCGAAGGCCTCCCCTCTCTCTACGATGTTCTACTCAAGAGGCAGTCACTTCTTTCAATTCTGCGGCCAACCGAGAAGCTCCCCAATCTTTATGTGGCGCCTTCGAACATCGACTTGGCCCTTATTGATGTTGAACTTGCTGATGAAGTGGACCGCCGTACCCGGCTCCGAGACGTCCTGAACGAGTGCTTGGACGCACTGGAAGAACATGGCACGCGGATGGACTACGTCCTCATTGACTGCCCTCCGAGCATGTCTCTTCTGCCGATCAATGCCCTTATTGCCGCGCATGAAGTCCTTATCCCGGTACAGGCCGAATACTATGCGCTCGAGGGTTTAACTCAGCTCCTGAGAACGATTGAGGGTGCTCGGTCTACGGCCAATCCGAGTCTGGAGATCAGCACAATTCTGCTCACGATGTTTGCCAAGAGTACAAATCTCAGCGGCGAGGTTGCCGAGAATGTGCGTGACTACTTCCCCAAGCAGACTCTTGAAACAGAGATTCCTCGCTCGGTCCGTATCGCAGAATCGCCGTCCTACGGTGAGACAGTTATTACTTATGCCCCTCGCTCGAGCGGCGCAATTGCCTACATGGCAGCTGCACACGAACTGGCTAATCGCGCCAACTAAGGAGAATGGAACATGGCAGAGCGCCGTAGGGGCCTCGGTCGGGGAATTGGTGCACTCATTCCCGACAATCAGCGCGAGTCAAAGGATCGTCCTTTTGATGTCTTCTTTGGTGGTGGACCTTCCCTCAAGGATCCAGCACAGGTATCCGAGGAGGGAGTGACCTCGGCCGATCAGGTAGAGAAACCTGAACAAATCATTGGCGCGCCCGCAGCCCAGCAGACTGGAGCCACGTCCAGTCATGAAAAGAATGGTGTTCAGGCACCGGCGGGGTCACACTCCGACGACCCGACCACGGACACTTCGAAGGAAGCCACGTCGGCGGCAACTCAGGGAAAAACCGGAGATTCCGAAGGCGCAGATTCTGCGCCTGGCGAGGAACCAACCGCGGGCGATGTGGAAACCAGTACCGCTGATGAGTCTATCGCTGAGGCGAGTGACGCAGGGCAAGAAGATACGACAGCCGAAAGCGAGTTGGAGTCAGCTATTGCGCCAGCTGCTGTCGCAGACAGAGGCACCCCCTCGACTGATGAGCTGGTTGCTGTTCCCGGAGCTACTTACGCAGAGCTCTCGGTTGAATCGATTGTTCCGAATCAGCGACAGCCGCGCACAATCTTCGACGAGGAAGAGCTTGACGAATTGGCTGCCTCCATTAGGGAGGTGGGGGTTCTTCAGCCTGTCATCGTGCGCCCGCTATCCGAGCCCATTGCAGAGCTTCCCGATGCGCGGTACGAGCTCATCATGGGAGAGAGGCGTCTGCGGGCGTCGCAGCGGGCTGGTAGTGAGACCATCCCCGCGATCGTTCGCCGAACCGCCGATGAAGATCTCCTCCGGGATGCTCTCCTTGAGAATCTTCACCGTGCACAGCTGAACCCGTTGGAAGAGGCCGCTGCCTATCAGCAGCTTCTGGAAGACTTTAGCTGCACGCAGGAAGAACTGGCTCGTCGTATTGCGAGGTCGCGGCCGCAAATCACTAACACCCTTCGCCTGCTCAAGCTTCCACCACTGGTCCAGCGGAGAGTGGCTGCCGGTGTGCTATCGGCCGGTCATGCCCGTGCTCTCTTAGGGCTTGCGGATGCTGCCGCCATGGAGCGGGTCGCTCAGCGGATTGTCGCTGAGAGTCTCTCGGTTCGCCAAGTCGAGGAACTTGTGGCAATGGGTGACGAGCCACAGACGCTACCTGCGCGTCGTCGTCGTACGAAGCGGTATGCGCCCGAGCTTGGTAGCCTTTCAGGACGCCTCACGGACCGTTTCGATACACGGGTGAAGGTTGACATGGGAGTCCGTAAGGGCACGATCAAAATCGACTTCGCCACGATTGAGGATCTCAATCGGATCCTCGGCATGATGTCACCGGAGGTGGGGCAGGTTGAGCTCGAGGGTGACGGGGAGTAGCAGATCAAGTTACGAGGTGGTTGGTGGTAATGATCGACTGGGATCATAACGCGTACTACCACCGCTACTTACTTGGCCTTTTACCGCAGGGCTGTCATCGTGTATTGGATGTTGGCTGTGGTGTCGGAGTATTTGCTTCTCGGCTCGCCCAACGGAGTGAGCACGTTGATGCCATTGACCGGTCCGAGGTTATGGTGGCAGCCGCACGAAGTCGGACGCCCGGCAACGTCGTTTGCCTACAACGTGACGTGTTGACTGACCCTCTGCCGCAGCGTGAATACGATGCGATCCTCTCGATCAGCGCACTTCACCATATGCCCCTGGATCAGGTGTTGCCGATTCTTGCCTCGGCACTACGTCCAGGCGGTGTCCTTGCTGCTGTTGCTCTACCGCGACGAGATTTGTTGCGTGAGTTTCACGTGGAACTTGCTGCGAGTATCGCGCATCGGATCTTGGGTGTCCTATACGCCTTGAAGCGTGTGTGGTGGGGGAGGGCGAGATATGCGAAGGGCGCGACTTATACTGACATGCCGGTGGTCATGGATCCCCCTCTCACCACTCGCGAGGTTTCCACGCTAGCTTCCAAGGTGTTGCCAGGCGTGAAGGTTCGAAGGCTGCTTTTTTGGCGATACTCGCTGATGTGGACGAAGCCTGAGTGATAACAAAGATCAAAGTGTAAGGCGGCGTTTAAGGCATGAGAGGTAAAGTACTGAGAGGGTATAGCTTGCTAGTAAGCTAGCATACGCGCCTCTCACGTTTATCTTATGAAGACGACCCATCAATAGGTGACTGCCTGCCCGTGAGCGTTCACGAACCCTATCCGGCCCCAAAAATAGTCCCCGGAAACTGGATACTGATTTTTCAGTAAAGTTTCCGGGGAGCTTGATTATGTAGGTTTTATTTGCCTAGTTCGGCTTCGGAGAATGGGGTGGGTGTCTGACCTTCCAGTGGTTCTGGATCTAGGCTGTAGACGTAACCGTCCTTCACATACTTGAGCGAATGGTTGAAGACTGATCCGTAGTATGTGCCGTCATCCTCGCTGTTCAGGAAGTACACCCATGCGTCTGGTGTGATTTCCTCATTCAGGCTCTTGCTGGTGGGGTTGGTTCCGAAGTTGTGTGTCACAGGAGTGTTCGGATCCGCGTCTCGTGGGTCGACCACCGTTGCGGAATCGATTCCGGCGTCCTTCATGAACTTCTCGTCCTTTGTGGGAAAGACGTCGTCGTACTTGCCGAGCCGGTCAAGTTCGGCAATATAGTCACCTAGTGTCATGGTGCCGCCGGCTAATGAAACGTTGATTTCGTCTCCCACCTTCAGATCGCCCTTGTATACCTTGTCGACCTTGAGGGTGTAGTTCGTGTGAATGATTTCCAGTGGGCCCACGTTTGAGCCCTCTGTGTGGACAATGACTCCTGAGACAACTGCCCGTGAAAAATCAGCAACAGCAGCCGGATCATCAATGTTAAAACTCCAGTCTATTTGCCTCCCCAACCGTGGCTCCAGGTTGATATCAGTGCCGTCGGACGGTTGTGGTATCTCGCTTGTGGTCGGTGGTGAGGCCGCTGTCGATGTTGTAGTAGCTGTTTCAGCAGCCATCCCAGCGCTAGTAGCCGACGACGCCCCGGTACCGGTGCTGGATCCCGTCGCGCACCCTCCCAGGATTCCCATCGCAAGAAGAACCGTACCGAGTCTGCTTAATTTCCCGGACATGGTTACCACCTCCATCTAGCCGTGAATCCCACGGCTACGTGAGATATGGATTCAGGCTAGATTATGAGGAAAGTCTTGGAAATAGCTGGACTTCCACCAAATTGCTACGCCCCTGCGACGGCCTTATCGTCAGTCTTTCCCGCGTCGCGCAACGCAGCCTGGAGAATCTCGATATAGATCTCGTCCGCATCAACACCACGCGCCGCAGCTTCGGCCGTGGCTGCCTGGGGAAATAGCGAGGTTTCCGTGGTGCCGGGGGCCACGTTGATATCCAGCAGCATGACGGTGCCGTCATCTTGGACAATGACGTCGGTGCGCGAGAGGTGGCGCAGCCCAAGAATGGAGTGCGCACGCTCGGCTACGTCCTTGACGGACGCGAGTTCGTCGTCGTCCAAACGTGCCGGAACGAAGTACTCGGCGCGGCCCGGATTGTAGCGAGCGTCGTAATCGTAGAGACCGTCGATGTTGATCTCAACCGGCGGGAGTGCCCTTGGTTCGCCTGAAATATCGACGACGGAGACCGCAACCTCACGCCCCACAACATACTCTTCGATGCGTGCTTGCTCGCCGTAGGCGTAGCAGTCCACCATTGCGCCAGGAAGCTGTGACGCCTCGTTGACAATAGTGACGCCAAGGGCTGATCCGCCCTGCGACGGCTTCACGACCAGTGGGAAGTTGAACTGGGCGCTGATAAGCTCCAGGACTGGAGTCACACCCACCTCACGGAAAAGAGTCTGAGGAATCGTCATCGACTTTGGTACGGAAATACCCTCGCGTTGAACCAAAGCCGAGGCGATGGCCTTATCGGAGGACATGCGGCAACCGGCTGGGCGCGTACCCACGTAGGGAATGCCAACAAGTTCCAGAAGGTCCTGGAGGGAACCATCCTCGCCGGATGCACCGTGCACCAAGGGCCATACGATGTCCGGGGACATAGCCTTGAGGTGCTGTAACAGGGCGGCGTCGACATCAAGAACCTTGACGTGAATACCGGCCTCACGAAGCACTCCGGCCATTCGGCGCCCCGAATGAAGCGAAACCTCACGCTCGTGCGTGAGACCACCAGCGAGAATTGCAACTGTCAAAGGCCGTGTCATGATGTCTCCTCAACTTTTGGCATGTGGGCCTAATCGATATCGTACGCGCGGGCGCCGTCGTCGATCAGAAGGTGTCTGGAGCAGGAATGTTGATGCCCTTGCGATGGGCGCTCACACGATCCTTAACGCCGAACATCTGAACAACTTCCAGCTCGCTTTGGACCACGGTGGAGAGGCGGCGCACGCCTTCCTCAATGGCGCTCGGCGTGGGATAGCAGAAGGACAGACGCATGTGGTCATGACCCTGACCGTCGGCGTAGAAGGCGGTGCCGGAGACGTATGCGACGAGGTTTGTTACGGCGCGTGGCAGCATCGACTGGGCGTCGAGGCCCTCAGGCAACTTAACCCAGGTGTAGAAGCCGCCCTCGGGCTTATTCCATTCACACATCGGCAGATAATTCTCGAGGGCGTGCTGCATAGCTTGGCCGCGCTCGTGGTACATCTCGCGGTACTCCTTGACCTGCTGGTACCAGTCGTAAGTACGCAGGTACTCGGCGATCGAAAGCTGACCGAAGGTGGTGGGGCAGAGCAACGCGTTCTCGTTGGCCAGAACCAGACGCTGGGTCACGGCCGATGGCGCGAGAGCCCATCCCACACGGTAACCCGGTGCGAATGTCTTCGAAAAGCTGCCCAGGTACACGACGCCGTCGGGATTAAAACTCTGAATAGCGGGAAGCGGATCGCCCTCGAAACCGAGAAGGCCGTAAGGGTTGTCCTCAACAATCAGCACATGGTGTCGCTTGCAAATCTCGGCGATCTGCGGGCGACGTTCTAGCGACAGGCACACGCCGCCGGGGTTGTGGAAGTTGGGGATGGTGTAAAGGAACTTGACCGGGCGGCCCTCACGCTCGAGGCGGCCGAGGGTTTCTTCCAGCTCCTGTGGAACGAGCCCGTGCTCGTCCATCGTCACATGGACAACGCTCGCCTGGTAGGCGCGGAAAGTTCCGAGCGCGCCAACATATGAGGGAGCTTCCGCAACCACGACATCGCCGGGGTTGATGAAGATTTCCGAGATGAGATCAAGTGCCTGCTGGGATCCGGTGGTGATAGTGATGTCATCCGGGTGGCCGCGCACGCCGTCGGGGCGCATCACCTCGGTGATCATCTCACGCAACTCTTCCTCGCCCTGGCCGCCACCGTACTGGAGGATCTTGGTGCCGCGGTCACGGATGAGACGCGCGGTCATATCGGCGAGGAAATCGAGGGGGAGGCCAGCGATGTTCGGCATGCCGCCCGCAAGAGAAACAACCTCGGGACGGTTGGCGACTGCGAAGAGGGAGCGCACCTCCGACTGCTTCATGCCCAGGGCACGGTCGGCGTAGGTGTTGTACCAGGGATCCAGACGAGTGCCAGCAGCGGCGGCGGCTGCATTCTTCTCTCCCGCGTTGCCGTTGCTCCTCATCCTGTCCTTGGTGCTCATCATGCGCTCCTTGTTGTTCGTTGACCTCGGGTTCTCCCGAGGTCCATAGATGCCGGGTTTCCCGTGCACCCGCCCCGATACTACGCCTGTGTGACCACACTGTTGTGTGGCATCTCCTGACAGGTAAGGGAGCTATTGTCCAAGTTTGCCACGGCGACATGGCGATGCGCGGTGAATGGACAGATTGACCCGATGATCCGATGGACGGGTGGCCCGGTGATGGACGGGTGGCCCGGTGATGGACGGGGTGAGCGTCAGTGCCGATCGGGGTAGTCGGTGGGCTGAGACTATTCCACCCCGAGCGCGGCGACAAGCTGGTGACGGATCACAAGCTTCGGTAGCTGGCCGACGAGCCGCGTAACCTCGCGCCCACTCAG
>JBDIAV010000107.1:0-9340 GCA_039812645.1 Actinomycetaceae bacterium | reverse complement strand
GCATGCTGGACGATGCGCGCACCTTCTTCATAAGATCCTGGCGGTCGCGCACGGACTCGCGGTCCCAGTAGACGGTTGCGCCGTCGCTCACCCGGAAGGCGCCGATGCGCATCTGCGCGGGATGATTCTTGAAATTGCTGAAATCGTAGGGGAGGGCCTCGTGAGCGTCCGTAGTGTGCTCGTAGATGTACTCGGCGTTGAAGTAGCCGCGGCCGCGAACGAAGGTGTGGAGGCCCCCGATGTTGGGGTCGGCGAGGAAATCTACCCAGCACTGCTTCGTGCGCTCGATGTCCCCACCCAGATAATTAATGGTGTTTGAGGAACCCGCGGAGATGCCCGAGACGTGCGGGAAGACGACGCCTTCCTGGAGGAGCTTGACTACCACCGGCGACGTTCCACTCGCACGCATTCCTCCGCCCTCGAAGATGAGTGCGGTCTTATCCAGCGACGGCATGGTGGTCCTTTCGCGGCGGCTACTAGGGTTGGTCTTGGGTTTCCCCTGACTTTTGCCCAACAAGTCTAGTTCATTCGGGGAAATACGGAACGGTTTGGTGCGATTTAGGACGCGCGGGTGAGGATATGGGTTGCGAACACGGAGGCAACTCACGGAATCAGAGCGCCAAGAATTTTTAACTCCGTCAGCGTGCCCGGTCCGTACCTATTGCACACATAGGGTCTCCTCACGAAGTTGAAATTTGGATGGTGACTCATGTGGACAGTCGCGGCTGTCCTGTGGCTGATATTTGCTCTCAAATCAGGCTTGGGCTGTGCGAGGCGTACAGGCCGATGCTGATTTCGAAGCCAAAAGTTTGTTGCCATGATTCGCGACGTTAGATATCTACCTGTTGTCCCCTCGTGATGGGAGAATAAGAGCATGGCCACCGCTGTATTGCTTGATAAGGATGCTATTGCTCGTGCATGCGAGCAATATGGTGTTGCGCGTTTACGCGTGTTTGGTTCAGTGCTCACCGAGCGATTCGACCCAGCTCGTAGCGATGTCGATTTCCTAGTTGAATACAAGCCCGATGCGGAGCGGACATTTCATGCATTGTTTGCTCTTCGCGACGAACTTCAACGTATTGTGGGGCGGCCCGTTGATCTCATTGACGTGAGGAACATCCGTAATCCCTACTTTGCACGGTCAGCATACAAGTCAGCGGAGGATGTGTATGAAGGCTGATATTGCCGCCTACCTGTGGGATGCCACGACAGCCGCGACAAAGGCAAGAAGTATCGCAGAGGATCTCACGCGTTCTGAGTATTTAGATGACTGGATTCGTCAATCGGCTGTCGAACGTCAACTGGAGATCATTGGCGAAGCGCTGAATCGAGTTCGGAAGAGCGATTCTGAAACGGCACGGCGGATCCCGCATATCAATGCGATTATCGCAACGAGAAACGTTATTGTGCACCGGTACGACGATGTTGATCATATACGCGTCTGGGCGATGCTAGAGGATGATATTCCCCTTCTCATACCTATCCTCGAAGCCCTGCTTGCCGAGTGCGATTGATATTCGGAGAGTCGCTTGTTCTGGGCTTGAGCATCCTACTGCGCACCACGCGCTAGGCTGGACGGCATGAGTACTTCACCTTCTGCGCGCGGCGCGGCGGCCGCATCCACGGCTGGCAGCGCCTTTAACGCTGGTAGGAGTTCCGGGACTGGTAGCAGTTCCAGTACTGCTAGCACCTCCAAGGCCTGCACCACCTCCTCGGCTAAGAATGCGTCACCAATGGCACGCCGCCGGGCACGAGTTGTAGACCCGCAGCATCCAGATCGCAGCCGTGAACTCTACCTGCCCGTCGAAGAGCCGTTGGAGATTCGGCTCGATGGCCAGGCCATCGCCATGGTGAGCCGAACCCCTGGTCACGACATCGAGCTCATCCACGGCTACCTCCTCGGTGAAGGCTTCATCGGTGGCCGCGAGGATGTGCGCGGCGCCCGCTACTGCGAAGGCTCAGTGCTCTCCCAGGACACGGGGTTCAGCCAGAACACCTATAACGTCATCTCGGTGCAGACCGAGAACCCTGTTATCCGCCTCGCCGGCCCCGTTTCCCGCGAATGCGGCCAGCCCTCGGTGGATGCCCTCGACATCATCCCACCGGTCCGGATTGCTGAAGACCCCACTATCGTCACCGCCGCGTCAATCCGCGCCATCGCCGCCGAACTCGTGCGCCGCAGCGGCATCAGCCCCTACACGGCGGCGTCCTTGACTCTCACCGGCACCGCCACCACCCGCGACGATGCCCGCCAGCTTCTCGCCGTGGACAAAGTCCTCGGCTGGGCCGCTGTTGCGGGATTACTCCCGTTGGAAGGCGCGATCGTGTGTATGGAGGGTGGGGCGGACGCCTCAGCCGTCTCCCATTGCGTCCGGGCTGGCGTACCGATCGTTATCGGACTCGGTGCTCCCACCTCTCTGGCCTGCGATATCGCCAAGCATTTTGGCGTCACCCTCGTCAGCGTCCACGACGCCGCGCCCGAACCCGAGGTGCTCGTCTGGACGGTCCCCGACCGCATCGAGTAAGTCATTCCCGACCGCGTCGAGTAAGCGTTTCGGACCCATCGAGTGAGGCCGCACCGACCCCGCCGAATAGGTCATTCCCGACCGCATCGAGCAAGCGTTCCGGACCGCGTCGAGTGAGACCTCCCCATCGCTCCAATTGACACGAGCTGAACCCGTAGGTGGTAATGAAAGCATGTTCGCTGATGTTGTGCCGATTTTCTTCGTCCTCCTGGTGGTCGTTTTTGTTGTCGCGTTCGTTTTTGAGCGTCGGCGGCGCGAGCGCCTCATGGCGTACGCCCAGGAGCACGGCCTGACCTACACGCAGCGGGACCGCGAACTCGGCAAGTACCTGCGGGATAGCGCAAATGTTGGTGGGCACTCCCACGCGGCGATCAATATTCTGGAGAACGTGCCGTCGCCCACCGCCCCGGACGCCTTCCGCTACGGAAATCTGCGCTGGAAGACCGGCTCTGGCGACGACGAAACCACCCACACCCGCGAGTTTTTCCTGTTCCCGATCCCCGCGAATTTTCCAGCGACCCGCCTCAAGCCCGAAGGCTTCTTCGGCCGCGCGATGAATGACATCAACACAGAGTGGATGGAGTTCAACAAGGAGTGGGATGTGCGCTCGGATAACCCGCATTTTGCATCGGCGCTGCTCAGCCCGCGAATGCAGGAGTTCCTTATGGGCGCCACCGGCAACGAGTTCCACATTCGCCCCGGCACGCTCATCGTGCTGGGAGGGCGCTACCAGTGCGAGCGCTGCTTCCATTTCCGCGATCTCGCGCTCCAGTGGCGTAGCCTCGTGGTCCCGTTTCTGTGGCAGGATTACGGCCGTCAAATTTGAAGGTCAGCTGAGTCTGAAGGTCGGCAGAGTCTGAGGGCCGACGACGCCCCGCACCCGCGTTGCCCTTACTCGCCTTCGCGTCCCCCTTACTCACCTCCGGAATGCCCCACGGTTACGCCCTTGCGAACCTCCTGAGCGAACCTGCTACTGCAGCGCTCGGTTGTACTTGAGAGAGTTGACCTTGCAGGAGCACTCGGTGGCGATGTTGATGTTCTGGGATACTTTGCCCTCGGCGCGCAGTTCGAGCAGGCGCGGGACCACCTTGTCGCGTAGCGTCCAGGGATCGATGGTGTTGACGTAGATCTTGGTGCCGCCTTCGAATCCGGCGAGTGTGGAAACGCGCCACTTGAGGTGGACGCGCCACGGCATGGGGACATCAAGGTCAATGGGCTGGGTGTACCACTCCTCGTTGGTGGGAATGAGGGGGCCGGTGGCAGCGTGCATGGCGTGGATGAGGTCGGACATGTCGCGTAGTTCGTCGGGTGTGTGCTGCCACGGCTGCACGGCGGAGGAGCGGCTCCATATTTCGAGGGCGGGGTAGCGGTGGCCGAAGCCTGCGAAGGCCACCGCGTTGCGATTCTCCGCAATGACGAGATTTTGGTAGCCGGCGTAATCCACCGCGGCTTCGTTGTAGTAGTTCGGGTTGTCACGCACCTTGGGGGCTTCGAGGCGGGCGTTGACGGAGCGCTCGTCAATGGCCACGAGCTGCTTGTGAAGATGGTCGAAGGAGGCACCGGCGGGCTTCAACCAGTTCTGGAACACCTGCACGTACTTGGCGTAGCGGTTCTGTTCGTAGAGGTCACGCATGGCATCCACGGTGAGACGCATGTACCACGAGTGTTCCAGCGGGGTGAGGGTACCGGAGGAGGCAAGCTGGGAGGTGTCCGCGGCGCCGTCGACGAAATGACGGCGCCCAATCACCACGTCGTGTCCGCCACCGAAGAAGGGCTTGGCGAGTTCCAGCTTCTGCCATTCGGGCAGGCGATCCCATTCCTCGGTGTTGGTGTGCGAGGCGCGAGCCTTTTGCTCGATGACAGCGAGGGCATGCGCGCGCCCGGCCGGGTCAGAGAGATAGCGTTCCATGCGCTTCTCCGCCGCCACCGGCATGCGGTATCCGTAATTCCGAGCCCAGTAGTCGTAGGAGACGATCTCAAAAAGATTGGGGATGCGGCGGAATTCCCACGGTTCGGCCAGATCGTCCACCGGGGTGCCGTGAATGATCTTCGCGCCTTCACCCTCACGCACGATGCGGCTCTTCTCCGGCGGCGTCTCGAGAATGCGATCCGAACAAAACGCGCAGTGGCGGCCCAACTCTCCCACCGGCTCGGTATTTACCGGCACAACCTCTAGGGGGCGGTTCGCTCGCCCAGGTACCGTCCACACCTCGGTGTCGGAGAACGGATTCAATTGCTTAATCGTCCCGTCAGCCATTCGAGTGAGCTGTGGTGGGATAGAGGTGTGACTATGACGCATGTCTCAAGCCTAATGCCCTTGCCCGGGAAATACGCACTCGGTTTGCCGATGAATTGCGAACGAAATACGTAGCGCCTCCGGCCTTCAAGATGTGGACAGAATGAAGGATGCCGTTGTGTCGCGATGTGGACGCAATTCGCGACCTTGGTGGACGAAACGGCTGCCACGGGACGTGACAGCCGTTTGTGTGAATTTTTTCCTGGGAAGGTGTGGCTTCTCAGCAGAACTTGTGTGGGGTTTGGAAGGTGGCCGGTTCCGAAACAGAGAACCTGCCACAGGATCTAGTGCCGTGCGAGGTCGGCGGCGCCGATGATGCCGGCGTCGTTGCCCAAGGTCGCTACCGTAATCGGAATTGCCGGCCGGTACTTGGGGGCCGTGACGTGTTTGTCAAAGGACTTGCGGACAGGGGCGAGGAGAAGGTCACCGGTCTCGCATACTCCTCCAGCAAGCACAAAGATTTCTGGGTCGAGAGCGGCAGCAAGGTTCGCCAAGCCTACGCCGATCGCACTACCGATCGCTTCGAAGCATGCCAAGCCAACCGGGTCGCCTTTCTCCGCAACTCGTGTGACCATGGGGCCTGTGATGTCGTCCACATTACCATCGGCGAGTTCAAGGAGCTTGGTGGCCTCTTCGGGGTTGTTGCGAGCGCGCTCCTTGGCTTCGTAGACCAAGGCGTTCCCGGATGCGTAGACCTCCCAGCAGCCATGGAGGCCACAGCCACATTCGCGACCATCTGGAACAAGTCTCATGTGGCCGATCTCTGCGCCAAAACCATTCGTTCCGCGAATGAGTTCGTTATTGATGATGATTCCGCCGCCAATGCCTGTACCTACAGTAACGATCGCTGCGGACTGGGTTCCTTTGGCGGCGCCGAAGCGAAACTCTGCCCATGCGGCCGCATTTGCATCGTTTTCGACGATGACATGACGCTTTGTCTTGTAACCGACACGTGCCGCCAATGGTTCATTTCTCCAGGCAAGATTGGGAGCGAAAATCACGGAATCCCTCCTGCTGTTAACGAAGCCAGCGGCGCCAATGCCAATACCTTCAATCTCATAGGAGCGGGCCAGTTCATCGATACATTCGGCGATAACATCGACGACAGCGTCACTGCTCTGTGCCGGTGTGGGTTTGCGAACGTATGCGAGCATCTCGCCGTCCTCGGAGACAGCTCCTGCCGCAATCTTTGTGCCGCCTACGTCAATACCAATTGTGATACTCATAATCTTTATTCTGGCATGGTAATCGAGTTTCCGGAGGATAAAGGGAGAACAAATTTCTTGCTTTGGTCAGTTTTTGTTGGGTGGGGTGTCTTGAGTGATGTGGGAGGTTATCGAGAACGGCCCCAATGAAAAAGGTGGGAACACAAAAAGGGGTCTTTGGTCCTAGTTTCTCAATGATTCTAGAATCCTATTTTCCGGGAAGATTTTGGATGTAAATTTGATGTTGAACTTTGAGGACCAAGTCACATGTGACGCGTTAAGATCAAGTCCACGGGCTACTGTCTAGTGGCTCTCGAATGAAAGTTAAAGAGCAATGACTTCGCAATCTCTGGAAACAAAGAAAATCAAACCGATTGTTGTCTCCCTTGTGGCAGCACTCGGTGGATTCCTCTTCGGATACGATTCAGCCGTCATCAATGGTGCAACCGAAGCACTTCGTGCTGATTTCCATGCAACCTCAGCAATTCTCGGCTTCGCTGTTGCAGCCGCGCTGATTGGGGCTGCTATTGGAGCCTTCTATGGGGCTCAACTCGCTGACAAATACGGTCGTACCAATGTCATGAAAGTGGCGGCTGTCCTCTTCTTCATTAGCTGTGCTGGTTCTGGGCTTGCCCCCGAGATCTACTCGCTTGTTGCGTTCCGTGTTCTCGGAGGCCTAGGGATCGGTGTGGCATCAATCATTACCCCTCTCTACATCTCGGAAATGAGTCCGGCGAATATCCGTGGACGTCTTTCCTCTCTACAGCAGTTGGCTATCGTCGTCGGTATTTTTTCTTCTCAGTTGGTGAACGAACGATTGCTTGTGGCCGCAGATGGTGATGCTTCCAACGCGCTGTGGTTTGATCTCCATGCTTGGCGGTGGATGCTTCTTGTGGCGTGTATCCCTGCTCTGTTCTATATGCTTGGTGCCTTCATGATTCCAGAGTCTCCGCGCTACTTGGTTCAGGCGGGTAAGCTGGCAGAAGCCCGTGCAATCATTGCCAGGATGCCCGATACGATAGATGTCGAGGAGCAGGTAAAGAGAATTCAGGATTCCCTTGCCTCGGCTGCTCGGGTTCCGGGATTTGCCGCTCTGAAGGGTGCGGTGCTCGGACTGAAACCAATTGTCTGGGTTGGCATAGCGTTGGCGATGCTTCAGCAATTCGTGGGAATCAATGTCATTTTCTACTACTCGAACTCGTTGTGGATGGCTGTTGGTTTTGCCACCGAGGACGCTTTCCGAATCTCACTCATCACATCTTTGACTAATGTTGTTGTAACATTCATCGCCATCGCATTGGTGGATAAGTGGGGTCGTAAACCGCTACTTCTCACTGGGTCCATTGGTATGACGATCTCTCTCGCCACTCTCGCTGTTGCGTTTAGTCAAGCTGTCGAGGTTGCAGGCGAGGTTTCTCTTCCTCAACCATGGGGAATTATCGGACTAATCGCTGCCAACCTTTTCGTTGTGTTCTTCGGAATGTCTTGGGGGCCCGTCATGTGGGTCATGCTTGGCGAGATGTTCCCCAATGCCATCAAGGGTCCGTCCCTAGCTATCGCAGGCCTCTTCCAGTGGATCGCAAACTTCCTGGTCACGGTATCCTTCCCGTGGCTTGCTGATACCTCTCTCACTGTCGCCTATGGGATGTATGCAGCCTTCGCCCTCATCTCGGGAATCTTCGTATGGAAGTACATCCGTGAGACGAAGGGGGTTGCACTGGAGGATATGGATGAAGACATCTAGCTTCCAGTTGTAGCGAGGGCTATAGGTACTTCTGTACGAGAGGGACAAATCCTGGCAGTTCCTAGGATTTGTCCCTCTCGTGTGTCATACAGATAGAAGATAGTTCTATTCCGCACCCATGTGCACGCATTGTGCTAATGCTCTTTCGCCAGGACTTTAGTCCTGATTTTTTGACTATTTCTGGCTGTTTTGTTTCTTCTGATCGGAATGACCTCAGAGGAATTGAGCCACTCATTCTGAGATTTTCCTTGAACGATGAACTATCTCAGGGTTGTCTGAACACAGTTTCGTCTAGATAAGACGATGGATGGGCGAACGAAATATGGACGAAACAACTGGTGATAGGGCGTGAGGGTCCGGAGGGCGTCGTCGTTGACGCGGCAAAAGTTCGGGAGACAGAAAAACTCGTGTTCGCAATTGGCGAGAAATCCTGCACCCGAGGCGCAGGAGAAACCCTCCTACACGCCCGAAGAAGAAAAGCTCATCATCCGCAATAAGCAGGGCACCCCCGTGGGCATCAAGCCCCACAACAAGTGGAGCATCCAGAAAATTGCCCTGTGGATTGCAATCACCCTCCTCGGAACCACGGGCTGGGCGATCCTCGCCATCTTCCGTGGCGAAGAAGTGAACACCATCTGGTTCGTCATCACCGCCGTGTGCACGTACGCGATCGGCTACCGCTTCTACGCGCTCTACATCCAGCGCAATATCATAGGGCCCGACGATCGAAACGCCACCCCGGCCGAACGCATCAACAACGGCAAGGACTTCGACCCCACCCAGCGCGTCGTGCTCTATGGGCACCACTTCGCCGCCATCGCCGGCGCCGGGCC
The DNA here is from genome assembly GCA_039812645.1 of Actinomycetaceae bacterium. Classification (GTDB taxonomy): domain Bacteria; phylum Actinomycetota; class Actinomycetes; order Actinomycetales; family Actinomycetaceae; genus Ancrocorticia. The sequence continues at coordinate 737 of JBDIAV010000107.1, read as the reverse complement.
GCTCGTGGGGCCCGTACTCTCCGCCCAGATGGGCTACCTGCCCGGCACCCTGTGGATCATCTTCGGCGTGCTCGTGGCCGGCGCCGTTCAGGACATGCTCGTCCTCTTCTTCTCCATGCGTCGCGGCGGCCGCTCCCTCGGTCAGATGGCCATCGATGAGATCGGCAAGGTCGGCGGAACCATCATGACCATCGGCGTGTTCATCATGATCGTGCTCGCGGTGCGTGCCATGATCTGCGCGAACGCCTTGGCTGAATCCCCGTGGGGCGTTTTCTCGGTATCCATGACCATCCCAATCGCCCTCGGTATGGGCCTCTGGCTGCGCTATGTGCAGCCGGGCGCCATCACCGGCGTCTCGATCGTAGGATTCCTACTGCTCATCGGCGCCATCGTTGGTGGCCGCTGGGTCTCCGAGAACCCCACCCTGCACGAGTTCTTCCACCTCAGCCCCACCACCCTGGTGATCGCCATGGTCATCTATGGCTTCCTCGCCGCTGTGCTGCCGGTGTGGCTGCCGCTCACCCCGCGTGACTACCTCTCCACCTTCATGAAGGTGGGCACCATTGTGGTTCTCGCGATCTCCATCATCATCGTGCGCCCCATCGCGCAGATGCCTGCCATCACCGAGTTTGCTACGAACACCGAGGGCCCGGTGTTCGCCGGAACCCTCTTCCCCTTCCTTTTTATCACCGTGGCCTGCGGTGCTATCTCCGGTATGCACGCGACCGTGTCCTCTG
>JBDIAV010000106.1:0-9375 GCA_039812645.1 Actinomycetaceae bacterium | reverse complement strand
ACGTATGTCCGTTGAATTGCGCCCGCTAACTCACGCCGATGCCCAAGCACACTGCCTAGGCGAGGACGAAGAGACGGTCCGCTGGCTTTCCGGCGGGTACAACACCGTCGAGGGCACGCGCGCTTATTTTGACATACTGGCAGACAACGCGAGAACCGGCCAAGGGAAGCGTGGCTTTGGCATCTGGCACGACGGACGGCTCGCTGGCTACATCGACTTTGATCCCAGTAATAGTGACGGCCTCGAAGCGGACGACGTGAACATCTCCTACTCGGTCCACCCTTGGGCACGAGGACACGGGGTGGCTCCCGCCGCCGTCCGCGTCCTGTGCCAACAACTGCGCGAACAGAATGTTGGGCGTCGAGTAGCAATCCGTTGCGAGCCCGAGAACGCAGCATCAAACAGGGTCGCGGAGAAATGCGGATTCCACTTCGTTCGCCAGATCGATTCAACAACAGATACCCACGCTGACGGGGCACCTGTTGTTTTCAATCTGTATCTGCTGGATCTCTCGACTACCTAACTTGACGTTGGGAATCTTTACAGCTGTATCAGAAAGTCTTTTAACCGACCGATGCGGCCCTCTTCTTATCTCTCGGGAAGTTCGTTAGTTGTATCCCTACTGGTAGATGCCATGCAAGGAATTCGACAGGACCCGGTTCTCTCACGGAATCCGGCTTTTGATGCAGCCCCTAAGAAAACCAGAATCCCGTTACGCCTCAAAGAGGCTCTGGCCCACGTACTGTCCCTCGGCGACGCCCGGGGGAACGATGAAGATCGACGACGTCGTGGTTCGCAGATATTCCACGAACATATCGTCACGCGCCATGTTCTTGTGGACCACCGCAAAACGTTCCGGAGCCTTGACAAAGGCAATAAAGAAAAGGCCCGCGTTGAGGCGCCCGAGTTCGTCATTGCCATCCACGAAGTTGTAACCACGCCGCAGCATCTTGATGCCATCATTGTTGTCCGGATGGGTCCGGAACACATGGGAGCGCTCGTCAATCTTCGGATTGCCACGCTCGTCAGTCACGGCAAAGTCAGGATCGGTGAATTCGTCGCCACCGGAGAGTGGCGCACCCACGCGCTTGTCGCGCCCGGTGACGCGTTCCTGCTCTTCCAGGCGCACGGAATCCCAAATTTCGATGGTCATGGCAACGCGACGCCCCACAAAATAGGTGCCGCCCACCGCCCACGCGGGCCCCTGCGCATCCGAGATCCATACGTGCTCGGCGAGTTCTTCCGGATTCTCCGCCTTAATATTGGCGGTTCCATCCTTCTGTCCAAAGAGGTTGCGGGGAGTTGATTGTGATGTGGAGGTCGACGACGTCCGTCCAAACCCGAGCTGCGACCAGCGGATCTTCGCGCGCCCAAAAGCGATGCGGGTGAGATTGCGGATGGCATGCACCGCTACCTGCGGGTCGTTGGCACATGCCTGGACCATGAGGTCGCCGTTGGATTGAGTGGGCTCAATGAAGTCGTTAACCATCTTGGGAAGATCGATAAACTCCGTGGGCATCTGCGCCTTGAGCCCAAATCGATCTGTGCCGTCCTTCTCGAAGAGAGTACGGCCAAAGCCAAAGGTGATGGTGAGTCCCTGCGGCCCTAGCCCTGAGGCTTCGCCAGTATCGTCAGGAGGCATGAGTTCGCTGCCCTCGAAGGCTCCGGAAGCGCTCACATCGAGACCCATAGTCATACGGCTGGAAGCGTACGTCCAGTCCTGCAGCAGCTCAATGAGATCCTCTCGGGCGAGGTCCTCATCAAGATCAAAAGCGGCGATATGCATCTGGTCTTGGACCGGGGTGGCGATACCCGCCTGGTGCTCCCCGTAAAACTCATACTCCAGATCAGGGTTTTGTGCATTGGAGCCGGACTTCCGTGACGTACCTGCCCCCACCGGAACACCAACGGCGAGGCCCGCCGCAAGGCTGGCACCCATCAGTCCAAAAAGGCCTCGGCGAGAGAGGCCACGCGGCGGCGCATCAGCGCCGGCGCCACCATCAGCCTTATGTGCCCTAATTTCCTCGGGGGACCCGACAGGGCCACGGCCTCCAGCGGACTCGTTGGAAGGCTGCGATGTGGAATCTGCTGTACCCACGAATATTTCCCTTTCCTGCGCCGCGGGCGGCACCGCGTCAACGGTGCCGCCCGGATGATTCAGCGTGCTACAAGAGATGAGATCAATAGGCCGTGGCCTATTGATCTCATCTCTTGGATCTACTTGATGCCAAGAACAGCGCCGGTGAGCTTGGAGAGTGGCTCACGGGTGGCGTTGATCTGGTCGGAGAGTTCACGCTGCTGATCCGTGGTGACCTTGTCGTAGAGGACGTAGCCATCTTCGAGGTTACCGTACTTGTCGAGCAGAGCCTGCAGCTTGTCAAACTCCTCGTTGATCTGGGCAACGAGATCCTTGCCCTCATCGCTCTTAGCTTCTGCGATGGGAGCAACAAGGTCAAACGCAATACGCGCGCCCTCAACATTGGCCTGGAAATCCCACAGGTCGTAGTGGCTCCACCAGTTCTCTTCACCGGTCACCTTGTTCTTGGCAACTTCTTCGAGAAGGCTGGAGGCACCGTTAGACACGGTAGCAATATCAACCTGCTGGTCCTTGATGAAGTCGGGCGAATGCACCGTGTCGTACAGCTTCTGGACGTCGGCCTTCAGGGCCTCACCAATACGCTTGCGATCCTCAGGGGTGGAAGGCTTCCAGTTCTCCAAGGCATCCGACCGATCAGGCTGCTGGGAGCCGGCGGCCGGCGGCCAAAGGTCCTTCTCAATGCGGTGGAATCCGAGCCACTCGGTGAAGGTTGGGTCGTCTTCTTTGAGCTGGTCAGCTTCAGCCAGGTAGTCAATCTCGCGGTAATCGATGCGTGGGTCGAGCGAGCCGAGTGCCTCGGCGACGGGCTCAATACGCTCGTAGTTGACGCGGATCTTGGCGTACAGGTCGCGAGCCTCGTCGTCGTTCCCAGCGATATAAGCATCTGCGAACGCATCAACGTTTGGCTGCAGTTCAGCCACCTCGTTCTTAACGAAGTTAATGTAATCGGTGGTGACCTGGTTGAACTGTTCCTGCTCGTCGGCCGTCAGTTCGATCTTCTCGCCGGTGACGGTAAAGGCCGCTTCGCCCACGTTGACACCGCGCATACCGGGCTTGCAGGCGGTGAAGTAGTCACCAGGCTGCAGGGTCACAACGAGTTCTGCGGAGGAACCTGGAGCGATGTTTTCCCTCTCACCCACGATGCGTAGGCCATCCTTGCCAAGCAGGTAGAACTCGGTAGTCTTCGAGCCATCGTTCTTCACGGAGAACGTCGTAGCACCAGAGGTGGTGGTGGCCGCGGCTACTTCACAGGTCTCGTCTGTCGAGGTAACGGCGATGGGAGCCGAGTCGCCATTAGCTGCATCCGATCCGGTGTCGGCTTTCTCCGTACATGCGGAGAGCGCCAGCAGCGCGGAGAGCGCCATCCCCGCCGCCGCATAGAGTTTCTTGTTCATAGTGGACCTTCCACGAGTTGGGTGTGTCATTTTGAGCAAAGTTCTTCTGAGCGAGCAATGCGCAAGCAGTTGATCAGGGCCGCGATGCCGCGACTCCATTGCTAGGTGGAGCCTAGTTCCGTATCAAGGAACCGACGATACTTCTTGTGGTGGGGAGACGACGGCATCGTCGCCATCCAATGTCGTCCGCTGATCGTTGCCTAGCCGCGCTTCTTTAGGCTTGACGGACATAGCAGCCGGTGTGGGTTGAGGATTTGTCGATCCTTGAGAGCGCGGCGTTCGTGCTCGTCGCACAAACATGGGGAATACGATGCCCATGTAGACGAGCCATGCGATCACCTGAAGCCAGGACATCTGAGGAGTAAACCCGATGGTTCCCTTGAGTAGTGTTGCCACAAAGCTGGTCGGTTCGATCACGCTGGAGTAGTCGAATGCCCAGCCGAAAGGAATCGCCGCAAACCAGAATGGATTATCGGTGAAACCGGTCAGGACCTCGCCAGTACGAACATCGGTTGGAGTGATCGGTGCGCCAGAGAATGGGCCCGGGAAGATCGCCGCTTCCTGAAGGTCGCGGATTCCATATACCAGGATTCCTGCGGCAACGATGACGAGGAATCCGCCCATCCACGCAAAGAAGGTAGAAAAATTGATCCTCACGGAACCCTTGAAAATCGCATACCCGAGAGCCACGGCAACGAACAATCCAAGTAGAGCACCTGTGATTGCCAAGGGAGTGGTAAGCCATCCCCAGAGAAGGAGGGTGGTCTCAATACCTTCTCGGCCCACCGTCACAAATGCGACCCAGAAAATCGCCCATCCGCTTCCGGTGAGCAACGCGGTGCCCATGTCGGACTCCAACGAGGCTTTTATGTTCTTGCCTTTGGAGACCATCCACAACACCATAACGGTCACCATGGCCACAGCGACTAGCGAGAGCGAGCCGCCGATAATCTCCTGGCCTTGGAACGTGAGCTGATAGCGGCCAAAAGCAAAGACGGCTCCAAGTCCAACTGCCAAACCAACAGCAAGTCCAACCCCCAACCAGATCTTGTTCTTCACGTCGGCTCGATCGACCCGCATCACATAGGCGATAAGGATTCCAATAATGAGAGAGGCCTCAAGGCCCTCACGCAATCCAATGAGAAAGGCGGCAAGGAACACAGCAGCAAGAACCTCTCTGAAACAGGTCTAGAAACAGCTGCCAGATTACACCCCACCTATAAGGTAAGGCGAACCTTACGTTATATGGACTCTGTGATGGTTCACATATTGAACATGTGGGGCCGATTAAGAGGTATTCAACGGAGGAAATAACGGGCATGGCCCACACTATGTCGGCGAAAATCCCATCAGACCTTTTCAGCGAAGAATCCTCTGGCAAGAGCCACAAAAAGAACCCCGAGCGGGAGAAATCGACCTGACTGAGGTCGATTTCTCCCGCTAGGGGTCACGCTCGGCACATATGGTTCTTGCCTGAACAACAGCCACCGGTCACGGAAATTGCTGTTCGGTCGATAGGCTAGGCTCCAACTTCCACCGGTTCATCCTTCTGCTCGCGAAGAGGAAGCGGGAAGTGGCAGGCCACGCGATGTGCACCGCCCACCAGGGCCGGTTCCGTTTGACACTCCTCGGTGGCAAACGGGCAGCGAGTGCGAAAGCGACAGCCCGAGGGCGGATCGATCGCGGACGGCGGCTCGCCCTGCAGCTGGATGATCGACTCCTCACGCACATATGCCGGATCCGGCACTGGAATTGCCTCGATGAGAGCCTGTGTATACGGATGACGCGGATTGCGTACCACCTCGTCCGCCGGTCCCTCCTCAACGAGCCGTCCCAGGTACATCACTCCAATGCGATCGGCCATGTATTGCACCACGGCCAAATCGTGGGAGATGAACACGTAGGACATCCCATATTCTTCCTGCAGATCCTTCATGAGGTTAAGAACCTGGGCCTGAACCGACACATCAAGCGCGGACACCGGCTCGTCGGCCACGATGACATCCGGCGCCAGCGTGAGCGAACGCGCTAGGCCGATGCGCTGCAGCTGGCCGCCCGAGAACTCATGCGGATAACGGTCCAACGCATCCGCTGGAAGCCCCACCTGCGCCACCATCTTTTCGATGCGCCCCGTAATGTCTTTCCCGGAGCCCATCTTCTGGATACGCAGCGGCTCGGCGAGAATTTCGTCGATCCTCATGCGCGGATCCATGGCCGCGTACGAATCCTGGAACATCATCTGCACGTCCTGGTGGATACGCCGTTTCTCCGGCCCCTTCACCTTCGTGATATCGGTGCCCAAGATTTCGACATCCCCGCCGGTAGGCGGCTCCAGTCCGGCAATGAGACGACCCATCGTCGACTTCCCGCACCCGGACTCCCCCACCAGGCCGTAGGTACGGCCCCGCTCCAGACGCAACGACACCCGATCCACCGCCGAGACGGTTCCCATCTTGCGCCGGAAAAGACCGCTGGAGACCGCCGCGTACTCCTTAGAGACCTGGGTGATTTCCAGGACGACGTCGTCGCTCGCCTCCGCGGGTGCGGCGGCCCGAGGAGGAACGTCAGCCACCACACCAGTTTCCGTCGCATCGCCAGAGTCAACAACGCAACGTTCGACGACGACGTCGCCGTCGGACGGCATCGACTCCCCCGAAAGCCGCGGGTTGAGACAGGCAAACGAATGGCCTCCGTCGCCGCTCAGCACCGGATCGGTGACACTGCACTCGGGCATGGCCCACGGACAGCGGTCAACGAAGCGACATCCCACCGGCTCCTCACGCAGCGCGGGCGGCGAACCGGGGATGGCGAAGAGTTTCTCTCCGTGCCGCAGCGCGCGCTCGGGAAGCGCGGCCAGCAGGCTATTGGTGTAGCGGTGACGAGGGTCGGCAAAAAGATCCCGCGTGCTCGCTTCCTCCACCACACGTCCGGCATACATGACGGCCACGCGATCCGTGTGCCCAGCCACCACACCGAGGTCGTGGGTGATGAGGATGACACCCATCTGGTACTCGTCGCGCAGGTCGTCGATAAGTTCGAGGATCTGACGCTGAGTGGTGACGTCAAGCGCCGTCGTTGGTTCGTCGGCGATAAGCAGGCGAGGCCTGCACACCAGCGCCATCGCAATCATGACACGCTGACGCATGCCGCCTGAGAGCTGATGCGGATAGGAATCGAGTACCGACTCTGGCCGTGGCATACCCACGCGAATGAGCGTTTCAAGGCAGCGGTCGCGTGCCTCCTTCTTACTCATCTTCTCGTGGATACGCAGCGGCTCCCCCACCTGCTTGCCGATGGTCATCGTCGGGTTGAGTGAGGTGAGTGGATCCTGGAAGATCATGCCGATGCGCGTACCGCGCAGACGGCGCACCTCCTTCGGACTCATGGCCGTCAGGTCTTGACCTTCCAGAAGGATCTTGCCTCCCACAACACGTCCGCCCTGCGGCAACAGTCCCATGACGGAGAGCGCCGTCATCGTCTTGCCGCACCCGGACTCCCCCACGATGCCGAGGGTTTCACCGGATCGTACCGACAGGTCGATACCGCCGAGGGCGTGCACGGTTCCCCCGCGCACCGCAATTTCTGTACGCAGGCCCTCCAGCCGGAGCAGATCCTGCGTCTGCGAAACATGTGCCATGCGGATCACCTCTTCCTCAGCCGCACCTCGAAGGCGTCCCGCAGGCCGTCTCCGATGAAATTGAATGCCAAAACGATCAGGATGATCGCGATGCCCGGTGGGAAGATGAGCCACCAGTTGCCAGAGTAGGCGTCCGTCAATCCGGTGGAGAGCATGCCTCCCCAGTTCGCGGCGGGCGGCGGAACTCCCAACCCCAGGAAGGACAGGTAGGCGACGTAGAGGACGGCGTCCGCCACCTGGAATGTCGCATTAACGACGACGGTGCCAATAGCGTTACGAACAATATGGGTTCGGATAGCCCTGCTCGATGTTCCACCCATACCACGCATCGCCATGATGTATTCGCGCGAGCGCAGCGAAAGTGTTTCACCACGCACGAGGCGTGCTGGTCCAAGCCACGCAAAAGCTCCGATGATAATAATCAGCATGGGCACGTTCGGGGTGATGATCGTGGCCATGAGCATGAAGAGGAAGAGCGCGGGGATCGACATGAGAGCATCCACCACACGCATCATGATCGAATCAACCTTGCCACCGATGAATCCAGCGACGGCGCCCCAGAGCGTTCCGATGAACGTAGCAAAGATACCCGCAAGCAGGCCCACGGTGATGGAGGTCTGGCCTCCCACCATGAGGCGCCCGAGTTGGTCGTAGCCCAGTCCGTCGGTGCCGAGCGGATGGCCTGGACCGGGCGGAATGTAGGTGTTACGAATGTCCGTATGCGTTTGGTCCGTGTGATAGAACAGTGGACCAACAAACGAGAAAAGTACAAGAGCCAGCACGATGACGAGTCCAAGAACCGCGAGACGGTTCTGTAGAAACACCTCCGCGCCTTGCCGCCACACGCCCGGGCGCCGCACCACCTGACTTGTGGGCTGGGAGGTGTCAGGCGCAGGCTGTGATGGTTGGCCCGTGGTCTGTGAAGAATCGATTGTCATTGCTTACCTGCCAATCGCACTCTCGGGTCCGCGACCGCGTAGAGCAAGTCGGCGAGTAGAGCACCAATGACCGTGGCGATTGCCAAGATGATGGTGACTCCGAGAAGAATCGGATAGTCGCGGCTCTGGGCGGACTGCCAGAAGAGCAGGCCCATGCCATTGAAATTAAACAGGGTCTCCACTACAAGAGCCCCGGAGAACAGTGCCGGAATGTACAAGCCAAGCAGCGTGATCACCGGAAACATGGCGTTACGCAGCGTATGTACAAAGACCACCCGGAACTCGGACATTCCCTTGGCACGAGCTGTGCGGACATACTGTTCATTGAGGTTATCCACCATGGAGGAACGCACGTAACGCGAGTAGGAGGCCACCGTGACAATGGCGAGTGTCACCACCGGGAGAATGAGGGCCTTGGGATCGCCGAGCATCTCGGAGACCGTGTAACCCTGCGGCGCTTCGGGCGGCAGGATCGACCACACCTGTGAGAACAAGATGATAAGCAGGAGGCCAAGAAAGAAGATCGGGGTGGAGTAGGCAAGCATCGCGGCAATGGTGATGGTGTAATCAGGGCCGCGATTGCGTTTGACCGCCTGCCATACACCCAACGGGACGGCTAAAGCGATCGCGAGAATAGTAGAGATAAGCGACAACAGGATTGTCTTCGGCAGTCGCTGGTTGATGGCATCGGAGACATCCTGGTTAAGCTTGTAGGAGTACCCGAAGTCTCCCTGTGCGATCTCACCGACGTAGCGGACGTATTGTTGCGCGATGGGCAGATCGAAGCCGTTGTCGTGGTTGAACTGGTCAATTTGCTCCTGTGTCGCTTCCTTTCCGAGCGTGGCTCGGGCCGCGCCTCCCGGCAGGGAGTGAAGCAACGCGAAGGCGATGATCGTCACCAGGATAACGACGACGAGCGACTGTCCCAATCGCTTAATTATGAAGGTACCCATTGGGTTCTCCTCACGAGGTGGAGGCTCTCAGGAGCCTCCACCTCGATGTGTTAGCGGGAATCAGTTACTTCCAGGACCAATCCTCGGGGTACATGAGATTCATCGGATCCTGGGGCTCAATGCCCTGCAGGTCGGACTTGTAGGCGGAAATCTGGTACACCGGGTTGGGCATCCAGAGCACTGGCAGGTCCTTGGCAAGGAATTCGTTGTAAGCGTCGATAGCTGCACCATCGCTAGAGAACTGGGTCTCCTCAATGAGCTTGTCCGCCTCAGCATTGGAGTACAGGCCAAGGTTAACGGGGGCGTCGGTTTGGAATAGGCGCTCACCGGAAGCGTAGACCGGGTAGTACCAGGA
>JBDIAV010000105.1:0-9689 GCA_039812645.1 Actinomycetaceae bacterium | reverse complement strand
CTCCGGTAGCTGACGCGAGTGGCGGGCGCCGTCGTCGTCAATAGTCGCCTCGACGCCGCCAACTAGTCAGCACGAAACAACAACCGGGACACGCGAAAACAGTCAGATTCGCCATCGCGTTGCCTGTTCGCCGCCTCGGAACAGTATCCTTGTCCCATGATCGATATCCGTTTTGTCCGCGAGAACCCCGAAGCCGTGCGTGAATCGCAGCGCCGCCGTGGCAACGACGAATCCACCGTGGATGCGCTCCTTGCCGCCGACGACGCCCGCCGCACCGCCCTGCAGGCCTTTGAGAACGCCCGTGCGTCCCAAAAGGAAATCTCTCGGTCGATCGGAAAGGCCTCTCCCGAGGAGCGGCCCGCGATCCTAGCCAAGGCCAAGGAACTCTCCAAGGAAGTGGGGGCGCTGGAGGCAAAGGCAAAGGAAGCTGACGCCGCCTATGTCGAGGCTAACCTGGCCATCCAGAACCTCGTGCTGCCCAACGTTCCCGCTGGTGGCGAGGATGATTACGAGGTGTTGAGGCACGTCGGCGAGATTCGCGACTTCGCGGCCGAGGGCTTTACACCCAAGGACCACCTGGACATCGCCGAGGGTCTCGACGCGCTGGATATGACGCGTGGAACCAAGGTCTCCGGGTCGCGTTTCTACTACCTCAAGGGTATTGGTGCACGTCTGGAGCTTGCGCTGCTGACGCTGGCGGCGGATGTCGCGGCCGAGAATGGCTTCACCCTGATGATCACGCCCACGCTCGTCAACCCGGACATCATGGCCGGAACGGGCTTCCTCGGGGCGCACTCGGACGAAATTTACTACCTGCCCGCCGATGACCAGTACCTCGTCGGCACCTCCGAGGTGGCGCTCGCCGGCTACCATAAGGACGAGATCCTCGACCTGTCCAAGGGGCCGTTGCGCTACGCCGGCTGGTCCTCTTGCTACCGCCGCGAGGCCGGTTCGTACGGCAAGGACACCCGCGGCATCATCCGCGTGCACCAGTTCAACAAGGTGGAGATGTTCGTCTACTGCCGCGTCGAGGATTCGATGGTGGAGCACCAGCGCCTGCTCAACCTCGAGGAGCAGATGCTCAAGAAGATGGAGCTGCCCTACCGCGTCATCAATACTGCGGCGGGGGATTTGGGTTCGTCGGCCGCTCAGAAGTTCGACTGCGAGGCCTGGCTACCCACCCAGAACCGCTTCATGGAGGTCACCTCCACCTCGAATTGCACCACGTACCAGGCCCGCCGCCTCAACACGCGCGAGCGTTTCGAGGGCGAGAACACGCCTGTTGCCACGTTGAATGGAACTCTGGCTACGACGCGCTGGCTCGTCGCGATGCTGGAGAACTACCAGCAGGCCGACGGCTCCATCCGCATCCCGGAGGCCCTGCGCCCCTACCTCGGCGGCAAGGATCACTTCGACCCGGTGGCGTAACAGCCGCTGACATCATGAGATTGTCGGGAGCTGGCCCTGAGTCGGAATGCCGATTCAGGGCCAGTCTGTACTTGTTCGTGTCGTCTGCTTCATCCGTATCTCCAGCTCTATCCGTGTCGTCCGCGTTGGGACGAATCCCTATTCAACCGAGACTCCATTCAACTGAAGCCCTTGTGGGCGGTGACATTTCTTATTTGTCGCGGACTCGTTATTCTTCTCGTACACGGGCGTTGCGCCGCGTAAGCGGACGTTGCGCCCGCATTGCACACCATTCACAGTGTGGGTGTACGTTTGTACCCCACCAGCCACGCAGGAAAGGACACCATGGGCGATCTAACGAGTGCTATGAGCAATGCCGACCTTCCCTCGGCTGGCGAGGATCTTATGATCGCGCTCGACATCGACGGCACCATCCTTGGCCATGACGGTTCCCTTTCCGAACGCGTGGCACGGGCGATTCACGCGCATATCACTGCCGGAACACACGTCATGATTGCTACGGGGCGAGGCATTCATGGTACCCAGTTGGCACTCGAACAGATTGGCATCAATTCTGGCGTGACGGTGTGCTCGAACGGGGCGATCACGTTGGGACTTGGCCGCACGTTCCTCCCAAACGATTCGATCGGCGGGCGCCCAATCTTTGAGCCGCGGTCGAAATGCCGGAGGCTCGATGTCGGCTTCCCCTTCCGCATCCTTAACTACCACACGTTTGACCCGCGCCCGGAGATTGCACTTCTTCACTCTGCCGTCCCCAACGCTATTCTCGCGGTTGAGGAACTTGACGGGCCGCGACGCGTCTCCCAGCACTTCCCTCCCGGAGAGCTATCCGGCCAAAGTGTTGTGTTTCCGGTGGATCAGCTCGGTGTTCCTGAGGCAACACGCCTCACTGTGCGTGCACTCGGTATGGGCTCACAGGAGCTTCTCGATATCGTCGACTCCATGGGCATGAAGGGCGTCGAATACGCTGTCGGTTGGACTGCCTGGCTGGATGTTTCCCCCGAGGGAGTCTCGAAGGCATCCGCACTGGAGTCTGTCCGTGAGGCGATCGGGGTTGCGCCTGGCGCCACCGTCGCCGTTGGCGACGGTGGCAACGATCTCGAAATGATCAAATGGGCGGGTTGTGGGGTCGCGATGGCGGAAGCCCCGGATTACGTCCTTGCAGCGGCGGATGCACACACAACATCGGTGTACAACGACGGCCTAGCTGATGTTCTCGAAACTCTCCTGTAGCTCTTGAGATCGGTAAGTCTCCGGAGCCGATGTTTGCTCTCGGATTCCGGCACCATGGCTGAACACTAACTCCCTGGACATGAGCGCAGATGGTGCGATCCTCGGGTTTGGTCTGGTGGAGGTTGTGGCCGAGGTCCCTCCATTTGAGGGGCGCACCGGTGGACCTTTAGACTAGAATCAAGAAGTTCGTTGACCGGTTATCGGTTGGTGGATGAAGGAAGGTTGACAGAGCGGCCGAATGTGACGGTCTTGAAAACCGTTGTACGGTAACCCCGTACCAAGGGTTCGAATCCCTTACCTTCCGCAGCGAGTACGCCCAAGAACTTGTTCTTGAGGCGTGGGAGCAAGGAAAGGTCGAAGCCGCCACAGGCGGCGAACACCTTCCGCTAAAACGGGTTAGATCCCTTCAGGGACCTAACCCGTTTTATTTGTATGTACGGATTCGAACCCGAGAGGGCGCAGGTAGCGGAAGAGCAAGCAACGCTTGCGAGCTGCCTGCGGGCGAGCGACAGCGAGCGGTGTGGATGCGAAGCAGACGCGCGAATCCCTTACCTTCCGCAGCGAGTACGCCCAAGAACTTGTTCTTGAGGCGTGGGAGCAAGGAAAGGTCGAAGCCGCCACAGGCGGCGAACACCTTCCGCTAAAACGGGTTAGATCCCTTCAGGGACCTAACCCGTTTTATTTGTATGTACGGATTCGAACCCGAGAGGGCTCCGCCTCTTTTCGCCACTCAAAACTTTGGGGAATCCTTAGAGATCCCGCCAATAGGTCATGGCCTACTGGCACAACCTCTAAGATGCCCAAAAAGCAGCTGCTTTCACCCATGGCCTACTGTGCAACAACAATTTGACCGCTCTGAGGGGATCGATCCGGTTATATAACCGTATCGATCCCCTCAGAGCAAGAAAATTTTCCCCATCACCATCCAACTTTGAGACTGAGGCCACGCCAATCCCCACCGCTCTATTCGTGCTCTGAATTGGAAACTCCTTTATATGCCCGGTACTATGGGAGTGCTCGGAGACGTCGCATAGTCAGGTCGAGTGCGCCTTCCTGCTAAGAAGGTAGGGGTCGAAAGGTCCCTCGAGGGTTCAAATCCCTCCGTCTCCGCGGTTAGGACCCCGGTATTTCGTTGAAATACCGGGGTCTTTGCTATCCACGACAAAGCTTCATGTGCGTAGACGAGGATTCGGGCAACAGGACCTGAACGCATTAAAGGAGAAATTGGCTTCACGGTAAGAAAGCGGTTTCCCAAAAGAACTACGCAGCAGCGAGCGTCGTGCACCAACAAGGCAACAGTGTTACCACGGCACCATCAAGTTCCATAACGCCCCTAGCAGCATCACCTAGTAACTGACATGAACATTCCAGTCATGACAAGATGATTGAAAAAGTCACATATTGGGCAAGAATTGAGCCACCCTACGCTACAGCAGTGGTATTTTTCCCGGAAACTCAACCTCACCCCTTTTTTATCAGCAGCCCCTCATCCTCTATCACCAACCACTTATCAAAGCTTCATCAAGAGCACGGACCTCTGACGGTCGCTTTCCCGCACGCATCACCCTATAGCAACCATGCCAACAAGAAAGACACAGGTCACAGCCCTCTAAATCCTGTGAATTCCATATAGGGCCCATCTCAATCAGAGTGGTCGCCACCGCAAAATGGCCACACATTCTAGCGCTCCATACCCCTCTCGGACACCTTTGTCCGAATACCCCCTCCCGCATATTCACCCTGCTATAATCCAAGCCGGTCCCCATTGTAAATATCAGTACAATATGATGGCGCACGACCGGAGGAACAACCAAATGACGTAAAGGAGTCGATACCTAGAGGCAACTCAACCGCCTCCAAGAATCAACAGCCCAAACAACCCAAGAATTAGAGCAATTGGATAATCACAACCACTCCGAACTTCGGGGCAACGGTGCCAATCAGAGTGCCAGAGGAGGCGCCGTGCGTAGCTTAACAACGCGTGATCTCATCAATATCGGCATCTTCACGGTGCTCTATTTCGCGGCAGTGGCCGTATCCGGGCAGCTGGGGGCACTCATTCCGGTCATTCAGGTTCTCGGGCCGCTCTACATTCCAATCGTCGCAGGCATACCGTTCATCCTCTTCCTCACCCGGGTGAACAAGTTCGGCATGATCACAATCATGGGCATGTTGGTGGGACTCCTCGTATTGGCGACGGGTCAGGCATTCTGGGTACCGGTTCTAGCAATTATTCTCTCTCCCATTGCGGATCTCCTTAGCCGCATCGGCAACTACCGACACTGGCCCAATCTCGTTGCCGGGTACGCCATCTTCTCACTCATGCTTATCGGTACGGTTATTCCACTTTTCTTCGCACGTGACGCCTATCTGCAGCGAATTACCGCTCGCAAAGACGCCGAGTGGGTACAGCAAATCACTACCCTCACCCCCACGTGGATGTTCGGCGCCATGCTCCTCATGCTCGTCATCGGTGCCATTGCCGGCGCATATCTTGGCCGCCGCGTTCTCCGCAAGCATTTTGAACGGGCAGGAGTGGCCTGACATGACTTCTTCAACTCCGCAGCTCACTCCTTCTCTCCCCACACGCGCAGTCCCCGCTTCCCCCACCCTGCGTCCCGAGCTCTTCCGGGCCGACCCACGAACCACCCTCTTCACGATGCTGCTGTTGAACGTTACGATGTTCTCCGCAAGTTTCACCGGCTACGACGCCGTCGCGCGGCTCATTTTCATCGCTATTCCGGCGATCCTCGCCATTGGCATGAAACGCTACCTTCCCGCCGTCATTTATCTCGCCATCACCTTGGTGGCGCTCGGAATTGAGCATTCACTTCTTATCCATGATCTAACCGGTCGGGATGCCGTCGTCGTCGGTCTCGCGAGTCTCGTGGCGCGTCTGGCGCCCGGACTTTTCCTTGGCTACGTTGCCGTGATCAGTATCCAAGTGGGTGAACTGATGGCAGCTTTGGAGCGGCTGCACACACCACACCAGATCGTCATTCCGGTGACGGTCGTCCTGCGTTTTATCCCCACCGTTAAAGAGGAGTTCGCGGCGGTGGCTGGAGCGATGAGCGCGCGCGGCATTACCCTACGACATGTTGGCCCGGTGACGTGGGTTGAGTATCGCCTTGTTCCACTTCTCATCTCCACGGTGAAGTCCGGCGAGGAGCTGACCCAGGCGGCACTTACTCGCGGGCTTGGACGCCCCGGTGCCACCGAACGTATCTGTGACCTCCACTTTCGTCTTGTCGACTTCTCGGTTCTTACACTGACCGCTCTCGGAATGGGGCTGTGGATTGTCGGTTAACGCCTCACGCATCAATTACACCTACGCCCACAACGAGTGCCGGGCACTCGCCGACTTCAATCTTCACGTTGCACCGGGCGAGTTTGTTGTGCTCGCGGGGCCTTCCGGCTGTGGAAAGACGACGGCGCTGCGCCTCGTCAACGGCCTCATCCCTCATTTTTACGACGGCGACTTGGCCGGGCACGTTCACGTCAACGAACGTGTGCCTGCCGAGCAGCAAGTATGGGAAACGGCGGGCGACGTGGGATCCGTGTTCCAGAATCCACGGTCGCAGTTCTTCACCACAGACCCGGTCTCAGAGATTGCTTTCGGGTGTGAAAATCTTGGGTTTCCCGCCGAGTTAACTCGAGAACGAGTTGCTGGCGCGCTACAGGATTTTGACTTTGAAGGGCTGAAAAACCGCTCGATCTTCGCGCTCTCAGGTGGCGAGAAGCAGCGTCTCGCGTGCGCTTCGGTGGCGGCCACAGATCCGTCCATTTATGTACTCGACGAGCCCTCTGCTAACCTCGACGGGCCCAGCACCCAGCGGCTTCACGACATTATGGCCGGGTGGAAAGCACAGGGAAAAACAATCATCGTGGCAGAGCATCGGCTCAATTACCTCTACGATCTCGTCGACCGCCTCATCGTGCTGGCGAATGGCCGGATCGTCCGCGAATACAGTGGTGAGAGCCTTCGTTCCCTGTCATCGACGGATCTTGCCGCCCACGGCCTCCGCCAAATCGAGATACCAGCCCTGCACCCAACACCACCTACCCTTCCTCCTTCGCGCCACGGCACCGCGCTCACCGTTAAGAATCTTGTCTACCGCCACAAGCGCCGCGGCGCACCGGGTTCCGGATTTCTCAGAAATGCACCCGCCGTCAATATCGACTCTCTTTCGATTCCCCAAGGCCAGATCACCGCTCTCATCGGCGCAAACGGGGCCGGGAAGACAACCCTTGTCAGTTGGATGGCCGGCCTCCTCAACTCCCGGAGCGGCCAACTTCTGGATGGTGGTGAGAAGCTTTCCGGACGACGACGTCGTCGTCAGACATTCCTCGTTCTCCAGGACGTGAACCATCAGCTCGTGACGGAGTCGGTGGCGGACGAGATCGAAGTGACGCTACGGCTGTCTGGAAAAGAGGCCAACCTCAGCGAGGCTCGCGACAAAATTCTCCAAACAATCGACCTCCTCAATCTTGCAGACCGACACCCCATGTCTCTTTCCGGAGGGCAGAAACAGCGGTTAGCAATCGGGACCGCGCTCGCTTCGGGGCGAGAAATCATCATTCTTGATGAGCCCACAAGTGGCCTCGATCTTGTTCACATGCGAGCGGTGTCGGCGGCACTCAAAGAACTAACGAAGGCCGGACGCACCGTCATTGTGGTGACACACGACTCTGAGCTCGCCGCCCTGTGCGCCGATTCGGTGGTAGAACTCCGTGCCGGAAAAGTAGTCGCATCCGCGTCAAAGTGAGCCAAAACCGCTGCCCTCCAACCACTCCCGCGCAACTTCGTTACTGTGGCCTTCGACCCGCTTGATTACCAACACTTCGCCCCGCGTATCATTCCCGTTAAACTTGAGTTTTTGAAATGAGGAACCCATTCTTGGGTATACCTCGACGCTGACGGGCCTTTCCATCATGTCGCCGAGCCTTCGTCATCCAATCCTTCCCACTCCGGGAGAGAACGGAGAAATCTTGCCGCGAACAGAATCAACGAATCAGTTTGACGGGATTCCTGACCCGTCAGAGAATCCCGATTCCGAGCCGACGCTGGACGAGACGCTGGATGAAGTCGGCACGGAAACACAGGCTGCGGGATCACACGCTGAGGAAACGAACAGCGAGAATCCTCGGCGGAGGAGAAAGCCTGCCCACTTGGCTCCCAGTGACGACGAGTCCGCGGCTGCGGCTGCGGCTGAATCCGCGCCCGGGACGACGACGGCCGGTGATATAACGGCCAATAATGGTTCAGTTGACACTCCCGAATCCTCGTCAACGAGTAAAGCGACAGGGGAAGAGTCTGCGAACAAGCAAGACACATCCGCAATTGAAGCCGGCAGCAACGATCCGGTCCGCTCGAAGCGGCGTTTCCGCTTGAGAGTGGGCAAGATCTTCGGCTGGTTCTTCGCCATTCTTGGTGCCATTCTCTTCGCGTCTTCCCTTTGGGTGCAGAACACTTTCGGGTTCATTAGTTTTCACCAACTTCTCGCTAACCTTCCCACAGCCGGAGGCGGTGAAGGTGGCAACGGCGACCCAGAAATGATTCGCTCGTACTTCATCGAGGCAGTGGGCATCCCCCTTCTCATCCTGTTTGCCTTGGGTATCTTCTATCGCCTTATCCTGCGGAAGATCGTTCACCACAGGCCTCGGACCTGGATGGCGCGCTCCCACGCATTGGTTTCCACAGCTGTGTCGGCAGCTCTATTTGCCGCAGGCGCCTCCAGCATGTCCACCACGGTAAGCTTCCCTCTATATGTCCGTGGACTGTTCACCGATGAAACTCTGGCCAACTACTATCAGTCGCCAGAAATCCTCAGCTCCCCCAAGGAGAAAAAGAACCTCGTCCTCATCTATCTCGAGTCGATGGACGATGCTTTCTCTCAAGAAGACATCATGGGAGAGAACCTGCTGCGTGATTTGGACGCCGCCACGGATGATTGGGCGTCCGTTCCGGACCTCACAGACAATCCCTACTACGCCTACACCATGGGTGGAATCGTCGATTCCCAGTGCGGAACACCTCCTAAGCCCGCCGATGGCATGATTACCACCGAGGCAGAGCCGGGAGCTGGCAACAGTATCAGCGAGGGCGAAGAGAAGTTCATGCCATCGGCCACCTGCCTGGGTGACGTACTTAAAGAAGATGGCTACAACAACTACTACATGGGCGGTGCCGCTGCATGGTTTGCCTACAAGGGCAAGTTCCTTGAGACACACGGGTTCGATACCGTCATCGGTCGCGACGATTGGGTAGCCGACGGAGAGACCGAGCTCTCCGGCTGGGGTCTCTCGGACCGCAGGCTTTTCACCATCGCGAAGGAACGAGTCAAAGAACTACACGACGCCGACGAGCCTTTCACCTTCTCCACCATCACGCTTGATAATCATGCGCCGCTCTACGACTTCGGCTACTGCCCGGACACCTCGGGCGGCATTGCCAACTCAACTCTGCGTTGCCAGTCAGAGATTGTCGCGGACTTCATCGACTACATGAAGGACGAGGGGATACTGGACGATACGGTTGTCGTCGTTATGGCCGACCACAGTATGTTCATGTCCTCGGACTCCTCTGAATACAAGCGGAAGATGTCCTTTACGGAGCTGTACCAAGTTCCGCTCTACAACCGTATCTGGAGCCCTGACGGGGTGGAATTCGCGCGCGAGTCCGGCATCAATGCCAACATGTACCCGACGATTTTGGAGCTTCTCGGATATGAGCTTAAGGACGGCCGGGCCGGCGTAGGAGTCTCGTTCCAGACACCAGCCTCCGTCGTTGCTAACGAAAAAACCATCGTTCCATTGTCCTACGAGGAAACGATGCTTGCCTTCAACTCGCGCTCAGCCGACCTGTATCAGGCCTTGTGGAAGATGCCCGACGACAAATCAGAGCCGGATAAAGGGCAAGACCTCAAGGCCCAGGCTGATAACGCCGACGAGGACACTCCGTAAGCCGTCAGGGACGCTATCCAGAGAAGCACGTGAACCGACGAGGCAACTGAGTCAAAGGGGTGCTG
>JBDIAV010000104.1:0-9778 GCA_039812645.1 Actinomycetaceae bacterium | reverse complement strand
CAAGGAAGTCGGCTGTGGGTTTACCCCACGACGACGAAGTGACCCACCAATGAGGTGACGTTACTTCGTCGTCGGGCATCTGCGATGACAGCTGACTTCCTCATCTTCAGTCGTGAGTTCAAGAACTTACGCTTCGGATTTCGTCGTCGTCCTATATCCCTTTATTTCTCATCAATCGTCGGATCATTCATCCGCACTCAACCGGCTGACAAGCCAGAGGAGGTCTCGTGCACAATCGTTGGCTGACCTCGACACTCTTTGTGCTCAAGAGGGTGGCGTCGCTTCTGGTGTCGCTCTTTCTTGCGTCGATCATCATTTTTCTGGTGCTACGGCTGCTGCCGGGTGACTCCAGTGCGAGCCTGGGTGTGGGCGCCACGCAGGACCAGCTGGAGCAGCTGCGCAAGGAGTTGGGCACCAATCAGCCGCTGTGGACTCAGTACTGGAACTGGCTGCGCGATCTTCTGACGGGGCAGAGTGAGTCCTTCGTGTCGCGGATGCCGTTCGGCGAACTGATCTCGCATCGGTTGACGATCACGGTTCCGCTCTCTGTGACGGCGTTCCTTGTCTCCGTGCTCATCTCGACGCCGATCGGTATTATTGCTGCGACAAAGCGCAAGTCGCCCATTGGGCTGATTGTGTCTGGGGCGTCTCAGCTGGGCCTGGCTGTGCCGGTGTTCTGGGTGGGCGTCATTCTTGTGTGGATCTTCGCGTTGCATCTCGGATGGTTCCCCTCCGGCAACTTCCCGCGGCAGGGTTGGAGTGACCCGGCTGCCGCCTTCCGTGCACTGGTACTACCCGTGGTGACGATTGCGATTGCCATGAGTGCCACGATGATTCGTTTTGTGCGCTCGTCAGTTATCGATGTCCTGGAGGCGGACTACATGCGCACTGCCCGCTCTCTTGGCTACTCGCGCACCCAGGCGCTTGTCCGCCACGGGCTGCGCAACGCTACCGTCCCGGTCGTCGCGATTCTCGGCATTGAGCTGGGAACGTCGCTGCTGGGAGCGGTTGTGATCGAGAATGTGTTTGCCCTTCCTGGGCTTGGCCAGCTGCTCCTTACCTCGGTGCAGGCGCGTGACCTTCCCGTGGTGCAAAATCTCGTCATGCTCCTGACAGCGGTGGTGCTGGTGCTCAACACCGTTGTCGACCTTATTCAGCGGGCTATCGACCCGCGCCTGCAATTCGGCAACTCGCGAGGAGGTGCATCGTGAGTCTGGACATGCCAACGGACGTGACGGGCAAGCTGGGTGTGACCCGGCACCGTCGTCGCCCGATCTCTCCGTCGCTCATCGCCGGCGGTTTTATGGTTGCCGTGGTGGTGGTCGTGGGGATCGTTGCTGCTTTCTGGACACCGTATTCGCTCGAATCGACCGGCGACGGCGGCCGCCTCACCGGCCCGTCCGCAGACTTCTGGCTGGGGACGGACAAGCTGGGGCGCGATCTGTTTAGCCAGTTCATTTCAGGGGCGACGTCGGCGCTTATCGTTGCCGTCTTCACCATTATTATTGCCGGGATTCTTGGCCTGATTCTCGGTGTCGTTGCGGCGGCGACGGTGTGGTGGCTCGATGCCGGTGTCTCGAAGGTTATCGACATCATGATTGCCTTCCCGACGCTGCTGCTTGCGATGCTCGTGGTGACCGTGCGCGGGGCGTCGCTGAGCTCGGCGATTCTGGCGATCGGTATTTCCGGATCCGCGGTGATTGCGCGCGTGACCAGGGTGAACATCGCGCGCGTGCTGCGTGAGGATTACATTCGTGCCGCCCGCACATCGGGAACTGGTTGGTGGGGCATTATTCGCATCCATGTGATTCCGAACATTTACCCGATGCTGCTGGTGCAGCTCATGTTGCTGGCGGGGTCGGCGATTCTTGCCGAGGCGTCCCTCTCGTACCTCGGACTGGGCGCGCCACCTCCGGTGGCGAGCTGGGGGCGGATGCTGCTGGAGGCGCAGTCCACGGTGCTGGTGCAGCCGATTGGTGCATTGGCGCCCGGCTTCGCGATCGCGTGGACAGTGCTCGGGTTGAACTTGCTCGGCGACGGCATCCGCGACTACACCGACCCAACCCTGCGAGGTGACCGATGAGTCTGGTAGTGAAGAACCTCAACGTTGTTACATCGTCGGGGCGTGAGATTCTCAAGAACTGCTCGTGGGAGGTGGAAAGTGGCGGGCGTCTGGGCATTATTGGCGAGTCTGGTTCAGGCAAGTCGATGAGTTCGCTGGCGGTGCTCGGACTGCTTCCCGAGGGAATGAAGGCTACCGGCTCTGTGCTGCTGGACGGCGAAGAGATCCTTGGCCTGCCGGATTCGCAGCTGCGCCGCATCCGTGGCAGCAAGATTGCCATGGTGTTCCAGGAGCCGCTGACGGCCTTGGATCCGCTCATGAAAGTGGGGCGCCAGATCGCCGGGCCACTCAAGTTACATCGCGGGCTGGACCGGAAGGCAGCCGCAGCGCGTGTGACCGAGCTGCTCACAATGGTGGCGTTGGATGAGACGGAGCGGATCGCCGGGTCGTTCCCATGGCAGCTCTCGGGCGGCCAGCGCCAGCGCGTCGCGCTCGCGATGGCCCTTGCCTGCGAACCGGACGTGATCATCGCCGACGAACCGACGACGGCGCTCGATGCCACCGTCCAGGCCGAAGTCCTGGAGTTACTGGCATCACTGGTGGAGCAGCTGGGGACCACACTAATCTTCATCAGCCATGACCTGCCGGTCATCGCGAAGGTGGCGGATGATCTTATTGTCATGCGCCACGGCGAAGTGGTGGAGCAGACGACGGTCGCTTTGGGTTTGAGCGCCCCCGAGCAGGACTATACGAAGCATCTCATCCAGTCGGCCGTCGAAGTTAACTACATTCCGGGGCGGAGCGCGCGCCGGGGTTTGGGTGACGAAGATGGTTCTGCTGGTGCTGGTGATCCGGCGGGCGCGGGTGCTGGTGTGACGAGTGATCGTACGGGTGGCTCGGCTCGTGGGCGGGGCGTGGACGTCGTCGTCGACGAAAAGACCGTGGGCAGTGAGGGAGCGAGTGATGAGTGACGAGACTTTACTGGAGCTGCGCGGGGTGAGCCGCGTGTACCGGTCGCGGACGGAGGAGACGCACGCGCTGGAGGACGTCAGTCTGCGGGTGACGCGGGGGCACAGCTGTGGGATTGTGGGCGAATCGGGCGCCGGGAAATCCACTATTCTCAACCTGCTGCTTGGGCTCGACGATCCGACCGTGGGCGAGGTGCTGTGGAAGGGGGAACCGCTCCCGCGGCGAGATCGCGCACGCATGAAGGACTTCCGCCGTCAGGTGCAGATGGTATTTCAGGACCCTCGTTCCTCGCTGGACCCGCGGATGAGTGTCGGGCGAATTATTTCTGAGCCGCTGCGATCCCTGGGTGTTCCGGGGAATCATCGCGAGCGCGTCCATGAAGTGATGGAGTGGGTGGGGCTCGATCCAGATATGGGTAATCGTTTCCCCGCGCAGTTCTCCGGTGGGCAGCGCCAGCGTATCGCGATTGCGCGCGCCCTCGCCCCGAACCCGCAGTTGTTGGTGGCGGACGAGCCAGTCAGTGCACTCGATGTGTCGGTGAAAGCCCAGCTCATCAAGCTACTTGCCGATCTCAAGGAACGGTTGGGGCTGACGATGCTCATGGTCAGCCACGACATCGCGCTGGTGGGGCAGCTGTGCGAGGAGACCGTGGTGCTGCGGCACGGACGCGTGGTGGAATCGGGCGAGACGCTGGGGATTCTCAATGCGCCGAAGTCCGACTATACGCGCGATCTTTTGGCGGCCATCCCGGTGTTGTGAGGGGTGTGGCGGGCTCTTTCATCGTGGCGGATCGCCGAGGACTGGGAGAGCCACCGAGGACTGGGAGAGTCGCCGAGGGCTGGGAGAGCTGCCGAGGACTGGGAGAGCCACTAAAGGATTGAGTTTTTTGGAAAGAATTGAGCGCGAGGACGCGTTAAAATGCTCAATTCTTTCTATTTTCCTCAATTCTTTGAGAGCAGAGAGGCAGCGGGTGTGGCTCGCTGCCTTTAATGGCGCCAGGTGACGCCCCAGGCCTACTTATTTTTGACAACCTTTATTTTGACAACCTTGTGTTTGTTCCGCGATGGCGGCAATATGTTGTGGCTTGACGCGGCAGCAGCCGCCGATGAACTGTGCTCCAGCCTTGACGAGTTGGGGGACGGAGTCCACCAGGGAGAGTTCGTCCTGGTTTCCGACCCATTGGCGCGCGACGCGGTCCCATGATTCTCCACTGTTGGGATAGACGGCCATGGGTAGGCCGCTCAGTGGAGCGAGGATGCGGAGCGCGGTGAGGGCGTCGGCGGTGGTGCAGCAGTTGATCCCGAGCCCCGCCAGCTGGGAGTCGCGCACGATGGCGGCAACGTCCTCCAGTGAGCTGCCGTCACGGAGTTTTCCGTCCGCGACCGTGATGCTGAGGATTGCGGGCTTTTCGAATCGTGCGAATTCCGAGGTCAGAGCCTCAACCTCCAAAATACTGGGGATAGTTTCGGCGAGGAGGAAGTCGGCATGTGTGTTGGCGAGGATTTCCAGCCGCGGTCGGTGCCAGGTGGCAAGCTCGGCGGAGGTGAGTCCATAAGCGCCGTTGTACTCGGTGCCTTGACCTGGGCCCGCGCCGTAGGGGCCGATCGACGCGGCGACCAGGCGGGGTGACTTTGTTTCTGGCGATAAGTCCTTGCCTACTGATACCTCATGTATTGACGGCACCGTTTCCGCCGCCTCGCGTGCCAACCTCACCGAGGCGCGCAGCAACTCCTCTGTTTCTGCGAAAGACGCGCCCACTTGAGCCAGCCCGTCAAAGGTCACCTGATAGGAGCACGTGGAAGCAACCTGTGCCCCGGAGCGGAAGAAATCCTCGTGGGCGGCACGGACTTCGTCGGGATTATCGCGCAGGATCCGCGCAGACCAGAGAGAGTCGGAAATGTCGTTGCCGCGATCAGCCAGGTGAGTTCCCAAGCCGCCATCCAGCACCACGACGCGATCCCCATGCAGCCATTCCAACTGTGCACCCGAGGCACCCAACATCCCTGACCCTGGTATTGAAGAACCGGAGGCCGACGTGGATGTTGCCGTGCGGGGCGAAACTGGTGCCGTTACGCCGTCGTCGTTGGAAAAGGACTCAATTGCCATATGTCGAGGATACGTCCGGCGTATGGCCCGAACCGCACCATCTCGAAAGGCAGTGCCTCCTCGAAAGGCAGTGCTCCATCCACCATCCGGCCCGCAGTGCAGATAATCCACCTTCCCTATAGGTTTAGTGAAACAAAGTGGTTTGATCGCAAGGAACTCCCGTGGATACATCACCTTCTGGCCCCGCTGCCAGCTCGGCAACGAGCACCCTGGACCCGAGCGGCGCAGGTTCGACCGCGCCCGTCCCCGAGCAGTCAAATCTGCGCCGCACGATGGAGTCGCGGCATCTCGTCATGATCGCCCTGGGCGGTGTGATCGGCTCAGGTCTGTTCGTTTCCTCCGGCTACACCATCTCGCAGGCGGGTCCACTTGGCGCGGTGTTGGCGTACGGTATTGGCGCCGTCGTCGCTTATATGGTGATGAGCTGCCTCGGTGAGCTGGCTGTTGTTTATCCAGTGTCCGGCGGATTCCACGTGTACGCGACGCGCAACCTCGGCCCCGCGTGGGGCTTCGCGACCGCCTGGCTCTACTGGATGTGCTGGGCTGTGGCTTTGGGCAGCGAGTTCACGGCGTGCGGCATTCTCATGCAACGCTGGTTCCCGGGCGTACCGGTGTGGTTATGGTGCCTCATCTTCGCTGCCGGTCTCTTCACTATTAACGCCATCTCCTCGCGCGTGTTTGGTGAGACAGAGTTTTGGCTCTCGCTTGTCAAGGTGGTGGCAGTTCTCACGCTGATTCTCGTGGGAGGCGCGGCGATCATCGGGATCAATCCTATGGTCGACGGCGGCCCGATCGGCTTTTCGAACTTCGTCACCTCCGAGGGGCTCTTCCCCACCGGGTTTGGTGGCGTCTTTATTACAATTCTCGCCGTGTTCTACGCTTTCAGCGGTACTGAACTTATCGGGGTTGCGGCGGGTGAAGTGCGGCATCCGGAGAAGGCAATCCCGCGGGCGATTCGCACTGCCGTGCTGCGCCTGACCGTCTTCTTCATTGGGGCGATTTTCGTTATCGCCGCTATTGTTCCGTTTGAGAAGGCGGGCCTCGACGAAAGCCCGTTCGTCACGGTGTTCGACATGGTTGGGTTGCCCGGCGCCGCCGACATCATGAACTTCGTGATTATCACCGCGCTGCTCTCGGCGGGTAATTCGGGTTTGTTCTCATGTGCGCGGATGCTCTACTCGCTCGCCGAGGAGGGGCAGGCGCCCAAGATTCTTGCCCGTACTACGAGGCGTGGCATCCCGCTCATTGCGCTGTCGATCTCGATGCTGTTTGGGCTTGCATCACTGCTGTCGAGTGTGGTTGCGCCGGGCAGTCTCTTCCTCGCGTTGGTGTCTGTGGCTGGATTCGCCGTGGTGGCGGTGTGGATCGCAATTGTTGCCTCGCATATTTCTTTCCGGCGCCGGTTCGTGCGTGAGGGCGGGCGTATCGAGGACCTCGCGTACCATTCGCCACTGTTCCCTTACCTGCCGTATGCCGCTCTGACGCTGCTGGTCATTTCCTTGATTGGCGTGGCCTTCGATCCCTCCCAGAGCGCCGCGCTGCTGTTTGGTATTCCCTTCACGTTGGTCTGCTTGGGATATTTCCGGTGGCGTCACGGTGCGGGTGTGTTCCGCCCGATGGCGCGGGTAGCTGAGTAGATGTGTGGATGGTGTGATTGAGGCTGTGTGGATGAATCTCCTTTGCATGAGGTGAAAGGTTCGTGTGTGGGATTGCTGGGTAGAATGCCGACCTCGTGCACGAACTTTTGACTTCGCCCTCTTATGATTTCGACAAAGTGAGCCGTCCAACAGGGCCGAATCCACCGTAGCAATTCGACACTTTTGCGCCGAGAACAGGACATTTGCGGCTGAAACAGGCATGATAAAAAGATGAGTAGCCAGAAAACTGCCCACACAGACCGGAACTCACGCGCTATGAGTGTCTCTCCAGAGCAACAGGCGGAGACCTCGCTGACTCCCCAGACAGACGCCCCGCTGAAGCATCGCATCGACTCGGAAACGGGACGGTTGCGCCAGGTGATCGTGCATCGGCCGGGTCGGGAGCTCTCCCGGGTCACCCCGTCTACGATGGATGCGCTACTGTACGACGACGTCCCGTGGCTTGAAAAGGCGCAGACGGAACATGACAAGTTCGTCAGTATTCTGCGTGGCCAGGGTGCCGAGGTGCTCTATCTTGAGCAGTTGTTGGCCACAGCGCTGGAGAATCCTGAGGCTCGCGAGTACGCGATGCGACACACCTTCGATCGCCGCTCATATGGCGTGGGATTGGCGGCGGCGCTCAAGGACTATGCGGCGGACCTCGATGCGGTCAACCTCGCCGAACTTCTCATCGGAGGTTTGACCAAGGAAGAACTTGTCTCTGCCCGCGGCGAGGCACCTTCTTCTTTGCTTTTAGCAGCTCAAGAGCCCGACCATATGACATTTGCGTGCTTGCCCAATCATCTGTTTACGCGTGATTCCTCGGCCTGGATTTATGGTGGGGTGTCGGTTCATGCTCTCAACCGCCGTGCACGCCGGCGTGAAACCGTCAACATGTCGGTCATCTACGGGTGGCATCCGGAGTTTGCGGGATCGCGGCGCTGGAGCAAGGGGCTTGACGACGCTCCGGCAGCCATTGAGGGTGGCGACCTTGTGGTTATCGGAAATGGTGCGGTACTTGTCGGTTTGTCCGAGCGAACCACCCCGCAGGGCATCGAGCGTCTAGCGGCGGATCTTTTTGCGGCAGGGGAGGCGAAGACCGTCGTCGCTCTTAATATTCCTAAGAAGCGCGCTTTCATGCACCTCGACACGGTGATGACGATGGTGGATCCCGAATCGTTCCTTGTTTACCCGGGCATTGGTGAGTTGGAATCGATGGTTATCACGCCCGCGGCCTCCGGAAATGTTTGTGTCCGAACACATGCGGCTGAGGAGATGTGGCAGGTCATCGCTCATGCTATGGGACGCAAGAGTGTACGTGTGCTACGTCCCGATTTCTCAGCGGCCGAGGCTGAGCGTGAGCAGTGGCACGACGGTTTTAACGTCTTGGCTGTGGTACCCGGCGTGGTTATCGCCTACAACCATAACGTTCTCTCCAACGACTACCTTGTCGCCAACGGCGTGGATGTTCTAGAGATTTCTGGTGGTCAGCTGGGGCGCGGCCGCGGTGGCCCGCGTTGTATGTCCTGCCCAACCCTCCGCGATCCGATAATTTGATCGGCTGGCGATAGGAAATTGCTTCTCTCCAGGGGACCCTCTACAGGAGGGTCCCCTGCTTGCATGTTTGCACGGCAATGGGACCGGATAATGGGTCTGTGACGAGTAGGAATGCTCAAAATAGGCGCTACCACTAGTACCACGCTCCGAAGAGCCATGGTAGGAGGAGACAACGTCGTCTCCTCGGGTTCAGAGTCCATCTAATGAAAGCTCCTGTCTAAGTTATATAACATTCCCGATTCCCATGAGTTTTGAGTGGTATGTTTAGCTCCGTACGCTCGAATACCGGGTATACACGGTTGAGAAGTGAGGAACTTTTAGGTGATTCATCGACGTTTGAATCTCGGGTTTCGCACATTCTCAAACATGGGGGAATGTAACAAAAAGTGTGGAGGCTATCTTCCTCCCGCGATGCGGTTACGCCGAGAGGACGAACAACGGATGCTACATTGCGCTGTTTTTGGCGTGATGCACCTGCATCCGTGGCCGCATACATCAAGTGAATCGGACGGGTCATGAATCAAGGTCGATCGAATGCCGGGGTTGTGAGTAATCGGCGGTGGAAGCGTGCGGGCCGGATGGCCGTATTGGTTGCTCTGGATTCCATGTGTTGGTTTTTTGGAATCCTTGGAGCGGCGCTGTTACGGCTTGACTTTTCCATCCCTGATGTCCAGTGGATGCGAATGCTGGGACTATGGGCTAGCGCTACCCTTTTGCAGCTTGTCATCGGATATGTAACACCGATGTATCGCCGCCGATTCGTTAAGGGCACGTTTGAGGAAATCCATTGGATGACTCTTTCCATGATCCTCGTTGGAGCAATCCTGTGGATTTCGACGCTGTTGATACCGGGTGTGGATGTACCTCGTAGCTTGATGCTCATCGCGCTGCCCATGGTGTTGCTGTTTGGCTTGGCCGAGAGACTAACAACCCGTATGTTGATTGAGAGAGCTCATCATCCCGGTGCCGAGGCTAAACGAGCTATTGTAGTTGGCGCAGGTTACATGGGAACGAAGCTCATCCATTGGATGAGCTCCGACCGGCTCTCAACGTTTGCTCCCGTTGCTTTGGTTGACGATGACCTCGGTAAACGGAACATGATGGTCCGAAATATTCGAGTTCTGGGCGGCGTCGAGGATATAGCTCGGGTTGCTGAGGAAACCCAGGCTACTGTTGTGGTGGTTGCAATTCGAGACGCTTCGCCTGAACTACTTAGGCGAATTCAGGATATCGCACAGCCACTCAACCTCAATGTGAAGATTCTGCCACCGATTGCTGAGGCTGTAGAAAAAGGCCTCGCCAAGACCGATCTGCGTGACTTGCGAATCGAAGATCTACTGGGAAGACCAGTGGTTAACACTAACGTCGGTGAAATTGCCGGATATCTGTCTAATCGACGTGTCCTTGTGACTGGGGCAGGTGGCTCGATCGGATCTCAGCTGTGCGT
>JBDIAV010000103.1:0-10210 GCA_039812645.1 Actinomycetaceae bacterium | reverse complement strand
TTGTACTACTCATGAGTTCACCCGCACACGTGGATCGACAATGGCATAGATGATGTCCGCGATCAGATTCGCCACAATCGTCGCGACGGCCAGGAACATGATGATGCCCATGAGCAACGAGTAATCGCGATTGATGACGGCCTCGTAGTTGAGCCGTCCGATCCCGGGCCATCCGAAGACCGTCTCAGTGAGGAGAGCTCCCGAGAGAAGTGCGGGGATCTCCAAGCTGATGATGGTGATGAGTGGCTTAGCGGCGTTCTTCAGGACGTGGACCCAGAGAATCTCGCCGGTGGGAGTACCGAAGGCAATCTGGGAACGAATGAAATCTTGACCAACAATCTCATTGACGTTAGCCCGCAGATAGCGAGCAAACACTGCGATGTTCATCGTGGCCAACGTGAGCGCGGGCAGTACCAAGTGGGCTCCCACGTCGAGAGCCGCGCCAATCCCCTGGAAGTTCCCGCCGATAGTGGCGGCACCCGACGCAGGAAGCCAGCCGAGGTTCGCAGAAAACACCTTGATGAGCACCATGCCCAGGAAAAATGTGGGGATGGAGAAGGAGACAAAGGTTAGGACCGTGAGGACAACATCGCCGGTGGAATTGCGACGCAGGCCCTGGTAGATCCCCGCCGGAAGGGCGACGACGAGGGCGATCGCCAGCGCCGTACCGGTGAGTAGCAGAGTATTTCCCAATCGGGACGCAATGACGGTAGCGACGGGTGCGCCGTACTGAATTGAATACCCCAGGTCGCCGGTGACAGCCCGCCCCGCCCACTTGAGGTATTTAACGACGAGCGGGTCGTAGTAGCCAACGCGGCGGAGCAGTGCGTCGCGCTGCTCCGCCGTGGCAGTGGGATCAATCATCGCCGAATAGGGATCACCGGGTTGGAGTTGGACAAGCGCGAACACAATGATCGAGATCCCGATAAGCACTGGGATCGCGACCGTCGTTCGCCGGAGAAGATAGCGGAGCACGGCGATTAGTCCGTGACGGTCCACTGCTCGGCGCCCTCAAGGGGCTCAAGCGGGGCGGGGGCAAAGTTCTGCACTCGCGGTGAGAGTGCGAAACCGCTGTTGGGGATGTAGAGCCACACCTGCAGGGCGATGTCATTGATCTCGCGGAGCCAATCGCCTACATACTCCTGGTACTGCTTCTGGTCGCCGGTGGATTCAAAACGATGAGCGAGCTCGTTGAGATGGGCGTCATCGTAACGTTGCCACCAGTGGTTGTTGTCGTACAGGCCGGTGCGGATGTCTCCGCCCATGAGGACACCGTCGTAGCGGCGCTCGCTGTCCTGCAGGATCGCTAGCGTCGAGTTGAAGTCGGCGGACGTGAGGGTGACATCGATTCCCAGCGCTTCGAGGTTGGATTGAATGATCGGAGCGGACAGTTCGCGGGTCTTGTTGCCCGTGGGGAAGTTCAGTTCGAAGGTGAAGGGCTCGCCGTCCTTGTCGAGAGTTCCGTCGCCGTCGCTATCCTTCCATCCTGCCTGCGCCAGGAGTTCGGTGGCTTTCGTGGGGTCGTAAGCGTAGGTGTTGAGATCGGTGGGGTAGAAGGGATCGTTGGGATCCGCGTTTGTGTTGAACGTGGCGCCATGCCCGTACAGCAGGCTGTCGATGATTCCCTGCCGGTCGATTCCGTAGACGAAGGCCTGGCGTACGAGGGGGTCGGCAAACTTGGGATTCTTGGTGTCGAGGGTCAGGTACTGCCCGGTTTGGCCGTCCTGTTCCAGGATGCTTGCCCCGCCCTTTTCGTAGACGTCCAGGTCCTGAGGGTTCCAGGACGATAGCTCGACGACGTCGAGGTTGCCGTTCAGTAGTTCAGTCTGCGCGGTTTCGGCGTTGGAGACCACGAAGATGAGGCTATCGAGCTTGGGTGCGCCCTTGAAGTAATCCGGGTTCGCATCAAGAGAAACGTACTGATCGGAGGCGAACTCCTTGAACTTGAACGGGCCCGTTCCGATCGGATTCTGGAGGAGGGCCGTGGCATTGTTCCACTCGCTGACGGGAGTTCCTTCCCAGACATGCTTTGCCAGAACCGGTTTGTGAGCAAGGTAGGCGAGGGCACCCAGGTAGGGAGCCTGGAAGGTGAAGCTGATGGTGTGCTCGTCGATAACCTTGATGCCTTCGAGGGTGTCACTCTTTCCGGAGTTGTAGTCCTCAAAACCGACGAGGTTTTGCACGAATGCCGGAGTATCAATCGGTAGTCCGGGATCGGCTGCGGCGGCGTAACTGAAGGCGACGTCGTCGGCCGTGAAGGGTTCGCCGTCGTGCCACGTGATGCCATCGCGCAGCTTGAACGTGAGTGTTGTGCCGTCTTCGGAGTACTCGTAGCTTTCGGCCAACTCAGGGACGAATTCGCGGTCCTTGTTGCGGACTACGAGGCGGCTGTAGATGGCGTAGTTGATCGCCTGATCGTAGTTGGTGCGATACGTAATCGGGTTGAAAATGCCGTTGGGATTGCTCCAGAGGGCGTATCGGAGCACGTTGTTAGTGCCGGAGCTTTGTCCCGTGGGGGCCGAAATGTCTGCGTCCGGATTCGGATTGGCGCATCCCGACAGGAAGAGACCGAGGGCGGCGGTGAAAGTCAGGAGAGTGCGCGGGGTGCTTTTAGTCATGGTACGGCTCCATAGGTATCAGGGGAGTGGGGTCGAAAGGCTGCGAATCTCCCTGACGGAGCTGTGCCGTCCGGGAGGACGCACACGAAGCATGATGCGGAACGGTCACGCCGCGGACGTACGAAACGCCGCGTGGTGTGGATGAACTTGGACCGCCGCCCCAGAAGGCATGCTGAATGTGCGACTTAGCGGCACATTCGACACTGGTAACAAAGGATAACGATGGCGTTTTCTAAGGTGGAAAGACGCGAGGAGTGAGCCTGCATGGTCTGCTCGAGCGCCATATGGTCCACCCCTTCCTTAGTTACATATTTGCCTAGTTCTTTAGTGGGTTGCTATGACTGTAGAGGAACTTGGTGAGGTCGGATAGGGGTGTCTCAGACTGTGACCAGGTGGGTTGACCCAGGACAATCAAACGTGTGTCATTTTCGGATACGTGTGCCCCATTTTCCGTGGGAAAAATCGTCGCGTGAATCTGAAAACGCCACTTCTTTGAGTAGTAGAGGTTCGTAATTTCCAGTCGTGCGAGGATGATTGGATTTTCCGCTTCGCCAGGAGGACCGGCCTGTACATATTGCACAGGCCGGTCCTGATTTCGACGCTGGATTTCAGCGGTTCACAGTGACCCAAGATGTTCTCGGAGTTCACGGCCGTCGTCGTCGCGGGTGAAGAGGGGAATGACGTCGAGCGGAGCCTCAGCAACAACCGTCTGGCCACCCGTGTGGGTTTCGCCGGTGTAGGCGTTGGTCCAGGTGGCGCCGCCAGGTAGGTAGACGGACCGTGACCTTGCTCCGGCCTCGATCACCGGTGCCACGAGTACTTCGGGGCCGAACATGTACTGGTCGCTCACGTCCCACGCGTGTGGGTCGTCCGGGAACTCGTGGAAGAGTCCGCGGATAACAGGCTGGCCGTCCGTGTGTGCGTTGGCCATGAGCCTCCGTGTATAGGGGCGCAGGGCTTCGCGCAGGCGGATGTAGCTGACCAGCGTCTCCTCGATTTCCTCTCCGAAACTCCATGGCTCGTTTGGGGCTCCGGACGCGAGGCGGGATGTGCCGTCGGCGGCGGTGATGTCCTCGAAGGGGAGCCGGTTGCCATGCATGCGCATGACCGGGCTGAAGGTGCCGAATTGGAACCAGCGCACGAGCAGTTCGTGGAAAGCCGGGTCGGCGATGTTACCGCCGTTGAAGCCGCCAATATCCGTAGTGAACCAGGGGATGCCCGCGATACCCATGTGAATGCCGGCGATGATTTGGGCGCGGAGGTCCGCGAAGGTGGAGTGGATGTCGCCGGACCAGACGAGGGCGCCGTAACGTTGGCTGCCAGCCCAGGCGCAACGCACGAGATTGACGACGGCGTCCTGGCCCGCCTCACGTTGGCCGTCGAAGAAGGTGCGCGAGTAGAGCTGTGGGTAGATGTTGCCAACCTGCAGGACTGGACCGTCGTGGTAGCGGTACTGCTCGAAGTCGTAGCGTGAGAACTCCGGTTCGGCTACGTCTAACCAAAAAGCTTGAATTCCCTGATCCCAGTAGTTGGCCTTGCACAGCTCCCAGAGCCGCGTGCGGGCGCCCGGATGAGTGACGTCCATGAACATGCTCGGCCCCTGGTAGCTCATCTGAATTGCGCTTCCCCGCTCCGAACGGACGAGGAAATTGTGACCGCTGAACTCCTCGAAATTCTCGGACTCGACCGAGACCTGTGGCCAGACGGAGACCATGAGCTTGATGCCCATCTCCTCGAGCTCACGGGCCATGGCTGCAGGATCGGGCCAGAACTGTTCCTCGAAACGGTAGTCACCCATTTTAGGCCAGTGGAAGAAATCGATAACGAGGACGTCGAGGGGGATGCCGCGCCGCTTGTGTTCATGGGCCACCTCCAGGATCTGCTCCTGGTTCCAGTAGCGCAACTTGCACTGCCAGTAGCCGAGCCCGTACTCGGGCATCATGGGAGCGTGGCCGGTGGCGTCCGCGTAAGCGCTGGTGATCTCGCGCGGGGTAGCGGCGGCGGTGACCCAGTAGTCGAGCTGGTCAGTGGACTCAGCCATCCACTCAGTGCGGTTGCGACCGAACGTGGCGCGCCCAATCGCAGGATTGTGCCAGAGGAATCCGTAGCCCGCGCTCGACATAACGAAGGGGATTGAGGCTTGTGAGTTGCGGTGGGCGAGCTCAAACGTGCTGCCTTTGATATCCAGGATGTCCTGCTGGTAGAGGCCCATACCGTAAAGCTTTTCCTTGCGAGGAGACTCAAAGTGAGCGGTGAGGCGGAAGGGGCCGCCGGGGTGTGGTGAGTAGTGGCGGGCGCGTAGTTTGAGCGCTCCGCCGTCTGGAAGCTCGCGAAGCAGGAGGTCCCCTGCCGCGTTGCGGAACTCTAGCGAGCAGGTGTGGCGGATGTGGCCGACGCCGTCGTCGTTGAAGGTGTGAGCGCGCAGCGTCACGGTGATGTTGCCGTTGGTCAGGGTAGCGAGAGTGTCGTTAACCTTCACGTGGACATCATGCCCGGAGGTCGACGGTGGGAGCAGAGCCCACTCGGTGTCCTTGATATGGCCCGAGATGGTGGAGCGAACCCGCACGCTGTTCGCGCCCCACGGATCGATTCGTAAGGTTTCACCGTCGCCTGTCCAGACGAGGTGAGTGCCGTTGTTGATGAAGGACATAACGTTGTCTCCTGTCTTCCAGGGTGTGGATGCCGAGCTTCCAGGGTGTGGATGCCGTGTGGGCGTCGCGATGTTATCGAGCAACCAAAGAAAGATTGAGTTCTTGAGGGTGGAACGGCTATGGCCCATGTGATCACCCATATGGCCACCCGTGTACGACCGTACCAAACTATTGTACGAGCGTACACCGATTGCTATTCTTCTACGCATGACAAACTATGCGGCTTCTGAGCGGCCCGTCGACGAAAGTCGGCGGGACAGGATCATCGACGCCGCCCTCCATCTCATCGCGGCCGAGGGCGTCGCCGGAACCTCCCACCGAAAAGTTGCGAAACAGGCGGGAGTTCCTCTCGGGTCGATGACCTACTACTTCACCGGCATGGACGAACTGTTGCGCGAAGCCTTCACCCGTTTTGCCGGAGCTGCCGCCGCCGAGTTCGATGAAAAGATGCGTCAGGCACCGAGCCGCGCCGATGCATTCAATATCGTTCTCGACACCATTTGTGGGAGTAGAGAGAACGACGACGACGCCGTCGTTACCTACGAGCTGTATACCCTTGCCGCTCGCAAACCGCAGTTTCGCGATCTTACTGAAAAGTGGATGGCCCGCAGCAGGAGCGCGCTGGAGCACCAGTTTGATCCCCTCACCGCGCGCTTGATTGATGCCCTCATCGAGGGACTCAGTATCCACCAGGTGCTGGACCGTGATCCGGCGAAGACCGCCGATATCGTCGAGGCGCTTCGGCGCATCACGCAGCAATAATCACGCAGTAATAATGTCCCGCGCGCACCTCGTTATCGGGTCTCGTTGCTCGTACTGAGCGGCCACCCCACTCATCTGTCCGACCCCAACCGTCCCCGCGAGTGCACACCGTCTCCGCGATAGCCCGTAAAGGAAACCATGCCAGCGCAACCTATCTCCTCGCCCGCCACACCGATCACTAAGGAACATCTGGTCGCTGACCTGCGCGCTTTGGGGCTCGACGACGGCGCCACCGTCATGGTCCACACCTCACTCCGTTCACTCGGCTGGGTGATCGGTGGAGCACAAACGGTTCTGGAGGCGCTGCGCGAGGCTGTCGGGGAAGCCGGCACGATCGTTATGCCCTCTCAGTCCTGGCAGCTCTGCGACCCGGCCTTTCTTCAGGAGGCTCCGGAAGAGTGGTGGCCCACCATCCGTGAGAATCTCCCGTTCTATGACCCGGCCACAAGCCCCAGCCAGACGATGGGTATTGTCGCTGAGCTCTTCCGAACGACGCCGGGTGCGTGCCGTAGCCCGCATCCTCATCGGTCGGTTGCCGCTGTTGGGCCGAAAGCCGCCCGCATTACCGCGACCCATCCCTTCGACGCCCCCGTGGGCGAGGAGTCGCCTCTCGCGGCACTCGTCGCACTTGAGGCGCAGGTCCTGCTCCTTGGGGTGGGTGCCGGGAAGATGACGGCCCTCCACCTAGCTGAGTATCGGGCCAGCTACCCGAGCAAAAGGACCATTCGCAACGGCGTCGCCCAACTCATTGACGGCAAGCGCGAGTGGGTCGCTTGGGATGAACTCGACGTCCATGACGAAGACTTCGTTGAGGTTGCAGACGCCTTCGCTGGCGATACTGATCTGGTGCGGCGCGGCGTCGTCGGAAATGCGGATGCACAACTGATCCCGGTCCGCCCGCTCGTGGACTACGCAACGGAGTGGTTCACTGAAAACCGGAAGTGACTGCTCGGGGCCCCGTTTCGTTCGCTGATAATCTGGCTTCATGGTCGAGAAGGTGTCCAAAGGTGAAGTGATCGCGTTTCGTCTTGGCGCCAGCGGCCTTCTCGAGCGGGCTGCCGCGAGTGAGCTGCCCGACGTGGCCGGACGCTGCGGCATCCAGAACAGTCCACCCGGGTCGGCGTTACTCGCGCTGCACGCCAGGGTTCAGGGCATGACACAGGAGCTCCTCGACGCAGCCTTCGTCGAGGAAAAATCCCTGATACAGATGTGGTGCATGCGCGGTGCACCTTATTTCATCCCAACCGCGGACGCCGCCGTATTCACCACCGGTGTGCTTCCACCTACTGAGGAGTCGATGCGGCACTTCCTTCTTGGTGTTGGCCCGGATGTGGACAGACTCGGTATGAGCCTGACGGAGGCGGTTGAGCTGACCAGTGCTGAGATTCGTGATGTTCTCTCTGGACGCAGGCTCGCGATCAATGAACTTGGCGTCGAACTTGCCGAGCGGATTGCGGGTGTTCTGTCGGGCAAGCAACGCGATCTCTGGAACGAGGAAGGGCCGCACGCTAAGGGTCAGCCGCTTGGCGAGGCTGTGGTTCACTTCTGTATCCGCATCCTCACACTGCAAGGAGTTGTCTGCTTCGCGCCGCGAGAGGGGAACAAGGCGCCGTTTATACTGACCGACGAATGGCTTGGGCGCCCCATCCCGCGCGTTGATCCAGACATGGCCCGCGCGGAGCTGCTGCGCCGCTACCTGCACTGTTACGGCCCTTCCACTCGCGCCGCCTTCGCCTCGTGGTTGGGTGTTCGCAGTGGCGACGTCGACCCGTGGTGGAGCTTGGTTGAAGACGAGCTGACGCAGGTCGACTACGGAGGCAGAGCATGGATGCTTGATGCTGACGTGGATGCACTTCGGGCGGAAGCGATACCCGAGGGTGTCCGCCTGCTCCCGCCGCGTGATCCCTACGCGCAGCTCCGCGACCGCGAGACGATCGTGGAGAAGAAGTATCACCGTGATGTGTGGAGGACGTCCGGCGATCCGGGCACCGTGCTGGCCAACGGGGAGATAGTTGGCACCTGGCGGCCGCAGAAGAAGGGGCGGAAGCTGACCATCGCCGTCAAGACGTTCGGGGATTTGGTTGAGCGGCACCTGGTGGCGGTGCGCGCCGAGGCCGAACAGATCGCGGTGCTGCGAGGTGCTACATCCGTGACGGTCGAGTTTGAGACTTACTGACCGGTTGATTCATCGGATCCCTGAACTCCTAAGAGATGACAGTCAGGCAAAGGGGTGATAGTGCGGCAAAGAAATGATGCCGCGGACGCCGTCGTCGCTATCACCCCTTTACCGGAGTATCAATTCTTTGGGAACAAGGGTGAGTGCAGTACAGCCTGTGGATCCAGTGATGAGTGACCATCGGGGGTTGTTCGTTCAATGAATAATAGAAGTTCACAGTCTGCTGCATTTTGTAGTGTGGTTTCATAGTGTGGTTTGTAGCCAGGGGTCAAAGTAACTTCGTGTAGGCGCTGATCAGCGTATTCTTGGAGACTCACACTGTGAATCAACACTGTAAAAACTCGGCTGGGATTTGCAGTGTATTTTTACAGTGTGAGTTGTAGTCTGTAAGTATGAGGTGGGATGCAACGAGAATTCGTGATCTTCTGAGCGCTCTTCGAGTTCATCGTGGGGACACGACTTTGGTTGAGGTGAAACGTGCGGCCGGGGGATTGCCTGAGCCTTTGGCGAGTACAGTATGTGCTTTCGCGAATATGCCCGACGGCGGAACAATCTTGCTGGGTGTCGATGAGTCGCATTCGTTTGCGGTGACAGGAGTTGATAATCCGGCGGCGATGGAAGCGGCTCTCGTTAATCAGGCGCGCGCCGTCGTCGACCCTGTTCCGTATATTCATACGTCATCGGTGAGCGTCGAGGGAAAAGAAGTTGTGGTGGCGCAGGTGTCCGCACTGCCCTTGATTGACAGGCCGGCGACTGTTGATGGGCGTGCGTATCTTCGGCAGGCCGATGGTGATTTTGTCATGCATGAGCACGAGCTTCGGATGATCGAGGTTGAGAAGATCCTCATGGCGAAACCACAGGATTATGACAGGCAGGTGGTTGAAGGTCTGACTGTCGATGATCTCGTCCCGGAGATTGTCGGTTCCTATCTGAAGAATGTCCGTCTTCGGGATCGCCGGTTGAGAGATCGTGGTGACACGGAGATTCTGCGGCGGACGGGCATCGTCGTCGCTTCGGGTGAGCCGACTCTCGCAGGGTTGTACGCGATGGGGGATTATCCTCAGGGGCAGTTCCCCAGCTTGACTGTGACGGCGGCAGTTCAGGTTTTCTCGGATTCAGCGGGGCCGCGCAACCGGGATTTACAGCATTTCCGGGGGCCAATTCCGGTACTTATGGAAGAACTCATGGAGTGGTGCCAGATCAACATCCCGTTGGTGAGGATGTACCGGCCTGATGGGCACATGATGGAGCGTCCAGAGCTGCCGTTGAGCGCAATTCGTGAACTATTGGCGAATTCTCTGGTCCATCGTGATCTGGGCCCAAACACGTTGGGGACGGGCAAGAGTATTCAGGTTCGGTTGACGCCGAATAACCTGTTTGTCCTGAGCCCGGGTGGTCTTCGTGGGGTTTCGATTGAGCAGTTGGAGAGCGAGGATCATGCCCAGGCGGCGGTGAACCAGCGGCTTTACAGCATTTCACAGAAGCTCGTGACGTCTGACGGATTCCCGATTATCGAGGGTGAAAGAGGTGGGATCTGGGAGGTCTTTCGCAGCGCGGGCGAGTACGGGCTTCCAACTCCGACGTTGATCAATACGGGAGTTCAGTTCAAGGCTCTCTTGTGGCGCGCACAGTCTGGTTTGCCTCCAGTTGCTGTCACCTCCTCGGATACTGCTGCTGCGCGTACGGAAGTGGATGCCCTTGTAGTAGGGACGACGACGGCCGCGGCGGGCAAGCCGGATGTGGGCAAGCCGGATGTGGGCAAGCCGGAGGTAAGTAAGAACGAGCCGGTCGTTCTGTCGGTGCTGGCTCAAGGTCCCGCCTCGTTCACGCAACTGCGGGAGGCATCCGGGCTGAATAGTGGAAAACTGCGATATGCGTTGAACCGCGCGGTTGACGCGGGGCGAGTTGAGATGATCGGGAAGCAAGGAGATAAAGATACCGTGTATCAGCTCGGTAAGTCCGAATAGCCGACTGGGGTATGAGGGTGATCGTGAGGTGTTGGT
>JBDIAV010000102.1:0-10218 GCA_039812645.1 Actinomycetaceae bacterium | reverse complement strand
GGCAAAACATCAGTGGGTTGCGTGTCGTGAGTAGCCACTGGCCGTTGGTTACTTCCGCCCGCCAATGGACGGCCTCCACCCGGGATGTCGAAGGGCTCGGTATCTTGCTGCATATATTAACCGTAGGCGTGTTTCCGCCACTGTCACACCAAGCCATCCGGAAACTACCATTCGGGAAAACCCGAAAGGGTGGGAGCCGATCCTATGTACGGGACGCCGTCGTCGACAAAGTGGTCGATAAAAAACAAGTCGATGAAGCAAGGTGGTGGGGGGCCGATCCTCACGGATCGGCCCCCCACCACTCGTTATTTCCTGTTTTCAGGAGTCCAAGACACACACTCAGCCGGCTCAGAGACTACGGGCACTCAGAGCACCCCATCAAGGAGCTTCGTCGGATTTCCGAATCGATGGTTGGTGGCAGAGACGGCCTGCTCCTGGACGAAGGGCAGAATTTCCACACGACCACATGGAGTAACAGGCTCATCGTAGATGGCAACATCCACACTGCCGCGCACCGCCTTGGCTAGTTCCACACTGTTCCCACCAATCATGCGGACCCGAACGCCTTCCCGGTTAGTGGCGTGCGATCCCATGTAGCTTTCGAACTCATCCTCGGTCTCACGCACCACCTTGAGCTCATACTCGGCAAAGTACTCGGCCATCTGCTTGGACACAGGAAGTGCAGTGGAAATAACCGGCTTTGCCCCCACAGCCACGGCCCCCGACACAAGGGCCAACAAATCTCCCACCGGTCGATCAGCGGCGAGGCGAATCACCACGTTGGGGAAAGGCCGGTAACGGAAGACGTTCTTCTCCACCTGGAGGTTAGAGGGATCGTGTCCCACGAGAAACTCGTTCGCCAAAGCGGTGTCCAAGCCTCGCACAATCTTCACGAAACGATCCTGATCTACCACGGACATCGTCTTGGCAACGGCTCGTGCCTCCCGCAGCGGCTTGCTCGCCAGATGTACCTTGACGGGAAGTTCGCCGCCAAAGTCTGGCTCGACATGGCCAAGCCCGTAGAGATAGTTCGGGCCGCCCGCCTTGGCACCGGAGCCCACGCTGGAGCGTTTCCACCCACCAAATGGTTGGCGCTGCACGATGGCACCTGTAATGGTGCGGTTGATATAGACATTTCCGGCATGCACATTGTCCAGCCAATAGCGGATTTCATCCGGATCAAGCGAGTGCAAACCCGCCGTCAGGCCAAATTCCACCGCGTTCTGGTACGCAACGGCCTCCTCCAGCGTGTTCGCTCGCATCACTCCCAGAATGGGGCCGAAATACTCGGTCAAGTGATACTCACTGCCCGGCATAACGCCGGCGCGAACACCGGGACTCCACAGGTTCCCCTCGATATGTTGGGGTTTGAGAATCCACCGCTGACCCGGATCAAGTTCAGTGAGACCCCGGAGAAGTTTGCCCTTCGGCTCCTCCACACACGGTCCCATTTGTGCGTCCAACTCCCAGGGGAAACCGAGGTTAAGCGAACGCACCGCGTCAACCAGCTGACGCTGGAAGCGCCTGGAGTATCCCGCGGATCCCACAAGGATGACGAGCGAGGCAGCCGAACACTTCTGACCTGCGTGACCGAAAGCAGAAGTAACCACATCACGCACCGCAAGATCAATATCTGCCTGCGCAGTGACGATGATGGCATTCTTTCCCGAGGTCTCAGCGAAAAGTCGCAGATCCGGACGCCACGAACGGAAACGCTCGGCCGTTTCGATACCACCGGTAAGAATCACCTGATCGGACTCGCGAACCAGCTTCTCGCCCAACTCGTGAGAAACAGAGCGCTCCAAATCAATGAGTGCCAGGAGATCCTTAGGAACGCCGGCCTCCCACATAATCTCGGCAATGACAGCACCGGTTCGACGGGTGAGGTAGGCAGGCTTGAAGAGCACACCTGAGCCAGCCGCGAGCGCAGCGAGCGCGCCACCGGCAGGGATAGCCATCGGGAAATTCCACGGCGGCGTGATGAGAGTGGCTTGGATCGGCTTGTAGGTGGCGCCTTCGAGAGTATCCAGGTCCTCGGCAAGCTTGGCGTAATACAACGCAAAATCAATAGCCTCAGAAACTTCAACATCGCCCTGGTCCACCAGCTTGCCGGCCTCAGATCCAGCGACCTCAATCATTTCCGCGCGGTGGTTCTCGAAACCTTGGCCAATAGACCGGAGAACCGTGGCCCGTTCAGCACCGGACTTGGCACCCCACGCCACCTGAGCGGCCCGAACCCGAGCAATAACATCCTCAACTTGAGCGGCACTACTCAACGTGTGGCTGTTCGCCGTCGCCAATCCCAACTCGCTGTCCTTCATGCGGGCCGCAATCTTCTCAGCCCAGCGGACATTAACCAGCAACGCCGGATCCGTGTCCGCGGCGTTGGCAAATCCTTCGGCAATCTTGGTGGGAACGTTGCGATCCTGGGTACGGTTTGGACTAAACGTCAGTTCCCCAGATGCGCCGATGCGGGCAGCCTCACGCAAGCGATCAGCCTCCAGCT
The DNA here is from genome assembly GCA_039812645.1 of Actinomycetaceae bacterium. Classification (GTDB taxonomy): domain Bacteria; phylum Actinomycetota; class Actinomycetes; order Actinomycetales; family Actinomycetaceae; genus Ancrocorticia. Next base: position 7,712 of record JBDIAV010000102.1, on the reverse strand, counting down.
GGAAGACAGCGCTTTCTTCAAGATCAAATACATTCGACATGAAGTTTTCGGACGCGGCGTTTTCTTCGAGGCGGCGAACGAGGTAGGCAACCGCGACGTCGTACTCCTCCGGCTTCACCACTGGAACGTAGTAAAGCAGTGGGCCAATGGTGTCACGCACCGCCAGAGACTGCGGCGTGGCCATGCCCGCGAGCATCTCGACATCCACCCGCTCATCAAGCGCAATCTTGCGCGACTTGAGCAGCTCCAGCCCGTAGGCCAAAGTAAAGAGATTCATACCTGCAATACCAATGTTGACGGCGTCGAGATTCTCGTCTGTCAGAGCTTCCCCCAGGACCGCCATGTAATTAGCGTCCGTGTGTGCCTTGCTCTGCTCCACCGTGAGCGGCCACCCGTGCATGACCGCATCCACGGACTCCATCGAAAGGTTGGCACCCTTAACAAGGCGCACCTTGATCGGCGCACCACCGCGAGCACGGCGCTCCTTGGACCATTTCGTCAAGTCAATGAGGCGATCGCGCGCGTCCGGCAGGTAGGCCTGCAGCACGATGCCAGCGCGGTAGTGGAGCAGCTCATCGCGGTCCAGTAGATTCTTGAAGACGTCGATTGTCAGATCGAGATCCTTGTATTCCTCCATGTCGAGGTTGAGGAAAGTGCCCGTTGAGGCCGCCGTACGGTACAGAGGCAGGAGCTTTGTCACGGCATTCTTGACCGCCTCCTCGTGACCATAGGGGGCATGAGGGCCAATCACCGCCGACACTTTAAGTGACACGTAATCAACATCCGGGCGCTGTACCAGTTCAGTGGTGGCCGCAAGGCGACGTGCCGCCTCCTCGTCTCCCAGAACCGCCTCGCCCAAGAGATTAATGTTCAGCCGTGAGCCATCAGCGCGCAGCTTTTCAATAGCCGGGCCAATCTTGTCCGCTGACACGTCCAGCACAAGATCGCCAACCAGCAGCGCAAAAACTTTCTTTGCGGCTTCGGCGGCAACCTTTGGAGCGAATGGGGCGACCGAACCGCCAAGACGCGCGGGAGAGGATAACCACGGCGGAAGAAACGACGTATTCCGCCTCGCAAGCTTCTTCAGATTGTCCGAGGCGACCTTCGGATCCTCTGGACGGATCACCCCGTCGACAAACGACACTGTGTAGTCCAGCCCGTCCTCGTGGTGCAAAGTTTCGGCTAGCAAGGTTGCGGCGCGTGACGCGGGGTAGGCCCGCGAGCCGTCAATCCAACGCTTCGCCTGATCGACTGCTTTCTCGATCAAGCTGGATTCAAATGACATGGTGAGTCCTTTCTCCGACGTACCCCTCTAGCCTATCCGTGACGGTCAACACATTCGACCGACTTCAAGGCCTGTCGCCCGCTTCCTCACCAATAACGCAACCTTGGAGTCATTACAGAATCCCAGAGCCACTGGACCATGGCGTGTCACATGTGCGTCCAGATTCCCCCAATTGTCTGTGATGACCGGCAGGGAAGAATCTGAGCTTTTCCGCCCGTGTTGATTTTTTATATAGGTGTGGGGTGTTGCATGACGTCGTCATGCAACACCCCACACCTAGTTAACTAAGAAGTGACACCCTAGTTCAGGCGGTTGCCTGCCGCAGCTCGCACTCAGTGGAAGAAGTGTCGGCAGCCGGTGAGATAGAGCGTCACACCCGCCTTCTGGGCTGCCTCGATCACTTCGCCGTCGCGAATCGAGCCGCCGGGCTGTACTACCGCACGCACGCCAGCCTCGGCCAGTACCTCGAAACCGTCGGCGAACGGGAAGAAGGCGTCCGAAGCGGCCACAGCACCACGAGCGCGCTCGCCAACCGTATCGTCAGCACCAGCGCCTGCACCCAAGGTATTCGCCCGCTCGACAGCCAAACGGCACGAATCCACGCGGTTAACCTGGCCCATGCCCACGCCCACTGTGGCACCATCATTCGCAAGCAGAATCGCGTTCGACTTCACCGCGCGCACTGAGCGCCACGCGAATTCCAGGTCGCGCAAGGTAGCCTCATCGGCGGCCTCGCCAGCCACCAGCTGCCAATTAGCCGGATCATCACCCTCAGCCTGGAAATTGTCGCGCTCCTGCACGAGCACTCCCCCGCTCATCGGCTTGATCTCGCGCTCTTCCGCGCTGGCCGAGGCCACGAGGATGCGCAGGTTCTTCTTGGTTTGCAGGATCTCCAGTGCCTCCGGCTGGTAACTCGGCGCCGCGATAACTTCGGTAAAGATCGGCTTGACCTGCGCCGCCAGCTCAGCGGTTACCTCGCGGTTCACGGCAATAACACCGCCGTACGCGGAGACCGGATCGCAGGCATGCGCCTTGCGGTGCGCCTCGGCCACATCGGCCCCAATAGCCACGCCGCAGGGGTTGGCGTGCTTGATAATGGCCACGCACGGTTCGGCATGATCCCAGGCGGCGCGGATAGCGGCATCCGTGTCCGTGTAATTGTTATAGCTCATGGCCTTGCCACCGAGCTGCTCGGCGTTCGCCAGCCCGCCCTCGGCCCCATCGGCGACATAAAGCCCAGCGGCCTGATGCGGGTTCTCGCCGTAGCGCAGACTTTCACGCAGCTTCCACGCTCCGCCCACGAATTCGGGGCTGAGCCAGGAGGCCACAGCCACGTCATAGGCGGCGGTGTGGGCGAAGGCCTTCGCGGCCAGGGCGCGGCGGGCGTCATCCTCAAAGCCACCAGCGGCAACTGCCTCGATAACTTCCGGATACTGGGCCGGGTCCACTACGATCGCCACGCTAGCGTGGTTCTTGGCGGAAGCCCGCACCATAGTCGGCCCACCGATATCGATCTGCTCGATGCACTCATCAAAATCGGCGCCGGAGGCCACCGTGTCCTGGAACGGGTAAAGGTTGACCACCACGAGATCGACGGGGGTAATGTCCAGCTCCTCAAGCTGCGCACGGTGAGATTCAAGGCGGCGATCAGCGAGAATACCGCCGTGCACCTTGGGATGCAGGGTCTTGACGCGTCCGTCGAAGCACTCAGGGAACCCGGTGATCTGGTCGACGGGAGTCACGGGAACACCCGCGGCCTCGATCGTCTTCGCGGTGGATCCGGTGGAGACAATCTCGCAACCAGCGGCGTCCAGAGCAGCGGCTAGTTCGGCCACCCCGGTCTTGTCATAAACGGAAATGATGGCTCGGCGCAGCGGAATTCGCATGTCAACCTCTCGATTCGGCAGTAGATGCACTACATGTGTGCCGAATCGCCCAGGCGCGCGACGTCCGGTGAGGTTGCCGGTCACTCCCCGATGGTTGCCCATCTTCGCAGACCCGCCGATGAATCGCCGCGGTCCTCCACGCCAGTCGTGACCGCTTTCAGACTAGTACGCGAGGGAAGGTGACGTCGTCGTCGTTCACACAACGGGACGACGACGGCGCCCAGCTAACAGTCCGAACCAGCAGCCCGCGAACCCTGCCAGGAACTATCGATCAAGCTCCGAGCCCGGCTCGTCGCCCTTCGACCCACCAGCCCTCACGAGCCATCGTCCCTACACACTCAACCAGCTGCTCCCGTTCAACGCCCTTGATGCGTTCGAGAAGCGAATCGACATCGTCACGGTCGAGAACCGGGCACGTGACCTGCGAAAGGATCGCTCCGGTGTCCACACCGGGATCCACAACGAAGAGCGTCGCACCGGAGATCTTGACTCCATAGGCGAGCGCGTCAGCCGGGCCATGCACTCCCGGGAAGGACGGCAGTAGCGCGTTGTGCGTATTGATCACCCGGTACGGGAACGCCGCGAGGAAGTCCGGACCGAGTAGCTTGAGGAAACCGGCGAGTACCACGATATCCGGCTGATACTCGGCGACGACGTCACGGATCGCCAGGTTCCAGGCATCCCGATCGGCGTAATCGGAGAGTTTTTCAACGAAGGTGGGAATGCCCGCGTCCTCGGCGATCTCAAGACCGCGAGTGCCCTCGCGATCCGCACCCACGGCGACAATCTGAGCGCCGTATGCGGAATCCTGTGAGGCCTGAAGAATTGCCTCCATGTTGCTACCGGTTCCGGAAACCAAAACAACGAGACGTGCAGGAGTGTGGGCTGGGAGAATGCGCTGACGCTGAGCTGTAGTCACAGATGGAGCCTAACTCCTCGCGGCACGAGGTGGCAGGCTATCTTTGTCCGTGGGAAAGGACCGAGGCCGAACTCAGACATAGCTCGAGGCCGTCTGAGTTCGGGACCTTTTTATCCGGTTATCCGGGCCGGCTAACTCGTAGAAATCCCCTCCGCATGCCACGACCTACTGCGGATGCCGCGCAATCTTCTAGTTTCCGGATGATGCTGTCGGAGCGGTGGGGGTCGTAACCGCCGATTGCGAGGTCATAGCCGTCTGAGACGTCACAGCAGAATATGCGGTCACGGCCGTTTGAGACGTGACCGCTGAGTGTGAAGTAATCGCTGACTGCGACGTAGCTGCGGACGGCATGTCAGCAGTCGTCGATGGCGTATCAGGTGACGCCGTCGTCCGCACGTTGTTAAGCAGACTCGTCATGAAACCTGGGTCTCCAGGTTTGCTGGCGGTATCAGATTTCCCCGCGGCGCCAAATGTACCCGAGGCATGAAGGCTGGATTCATCCGGGAGACCAGAACCGCTCTGCCCTGCGGCATCCTTCTCAGCGCCCGCGGGCTTCCCCTGCTCCTCGGAGGAATCCGAGTCCTGATCAGACGCTGATCTCTTCTCCCCACGGCGTTGCTCAATCTTCCGCCGGATCATATCGCGCAATTGATCGTTACGAAGGAGCAGGCCAAGCAGCAGCCCACCACACATCTCCAACGTCAGAATTGCCGCGAAGAGCGGCGGCTTTACACCAACCTCAGACATACGATCCGGTCCGATGCCACCGCTGGCAAGGGCACCCGTTACCGCCATCACAAGCATGAAAAGTGCTGCCGTTCCCCCGCCATAGATTGCGAGCCGACGCAGCGTCACAAAGTTCTTCGCACGCCACAATCCGGTGGCTAGTCCCAGCACAATCGGGATCGCAATGAGCCAGGGATAGGACGAGCCCGGTTGCGGCAGCGCGCCCAACACCGGCAATGCCGGAAGTGGCGCGGCAGCGACAGAAACGCTCGAGAAACTACTTCCACTCCCCACAGCAAAACCGACCCCGGAAATATAAGCTATCGCCCACACCACAAGGTTGGGTAGATAGAGTGCCTGCACAAAGCTTAGAGAGATGGTGCCTAAAGTCCCCAGTACGTAATAGCTGTTTATCTCGACGATCGTGCTCCAGCCCAGGACCACTGCCACTACGACGCCAACGAGAGCCGCGAGGACAATCCCAGCCAACATTGGCCACATCATCGGCCAACATTCGCGCAACGCGGACCATACCCGATGCTCCGGAGGCTCATGTCTCCACCACGACGCCAGAGCAGAGACAGCAACAATGAGCATGGCCCCAAGAACACCCACAAGGCGGAAAGAATCAGGCATGGAAAAAAGCCCCAGCAAGCCCGCGGTGATGCCGGCAGTAGCCGCGGCCACGCCGACGTCGACCCAGTCGAAAACCGGTGCACTCCGCAAGAAGTAGCGACACAGCAACCAAATACAGACTGTCACCACTAGTGGCATCAAGCCCACGGTGCCGCCGTCGATACCGAGCGGAGCTCCCAATGCGAGCAGCCATATTGAGGTGCCAAGCCGGGCCGCATCCTGCCACGGGGCATCACCCAACATCGGGGACGACGCCGCGAATACGTAGGACAAGACGGCAAGGATGACAACCGCCACCCAGCTCAGGGCCAACGGCTGCAAAACGGACAGTGCCGTTGATATCAATCCGTGTCGTTTTTCGTTACTCATCACAGTCCATGGTTCCCTGCGGCGCAAGTACTCGGTGCCTGAAACGCCCGGCGTGTCGCTCACTGACCTTCAGCACATCGCACCGCCGCTGGCAGCTCCAGCATGGTCAGTCTAAAATACGCGAGAACATGGCCTCGGTCCATATACTTAACTAAAAGATCCCGCCAATAGGCCTTGGCCGAACCTATTGACGCAATCTCTACATCCGAATCGCTGCAACTTTTTCACGACGACAGTCCACATCATCGCAACTCTCTTCACGGACAATGATGTACCCATGAATTTTGGACGCGCCCGAGCTGTAAAAGGAACGCTGGCGGCTCACGTTCGGCAACTGAAAGTATCAAGAAACGAGGAAGAAAGATGCGAGTAGTTCGTGGAGAAGTACGCGACGGATTCGGGGAGATCGTTGGTTCCGGACTTGTTTTGAACGACGACGGCGAATTGGTTGACGTTCTTTCAAGCTCCGGTGAATCTGGAGAAAGTTCGCTACGGAGTGGCGATGGGGCCGTGTCCGAGACAATCGGGAGTTTTATCGTTCCCGGGTTGGTTGATGTCCATTGTCATGGCGGAGGCGGAGCATCGTTCCCTGACGATCTGGACGAGGAATCGATTCGATCGGCAATTGCGGCTCATCGGGGAGGTGGGACAACGGCCCTGGTCGCTTCGCTGGTTTCAATGATTGATCCATTGCCCGCTATCAGAGCTTTGGTTCCTTTCTGCCAAAGCGGCGAACTGGCTGGCATCCACATGGAGGGCCCCTTCGTCTCTCCGTATAAGGCGGGGGCTCAAAATCCTGCGGCCATTCGTGGAGGTGATCTCGACGAATTGGAATCGTGGTTAAAGGCAGGTGACGGCTGGATCCGCACGATGACGGTGGCTCCAGAAACTGATCATGCGGTTGAGGTGGCCCAGATGCTCCTTCGATACGGGGCTAAGCCTTCGTGGGGGCACACCGCGACCGACGGTGCGACGACTGCCACCGTCGTGGAGGCGACCGTCGAGTACGCTCGGGAGATCGGTTTCGAGGGAGTACCGCAGACTGCGACGCATCTCTTTAACGCCATGCCCGCCATCAACCACCGCGAGCCAGGGCCGATTCGCGAGCTAATTCAAGGGGCACGGCGTGGCGAGGTTTCCATCGAACTCATCGGCGACGGGGTGCATCTCGCGCCCATCCTCGTTGAGGATGTTGCAGAGTACGTCAGTGGTAAGGCTGCCAATCAAGCCGCGCGCCTCTCGACCATTCTCGTGACGGACGCGATGGCCGCGGCCGGTATGCCCGAAGGTAATTACCAGCTCGGCGGCCTAGATGTTGAAGTCAAGGATGGCGCCGCGCGACTCGCCGGGAAGGACACCATCGCGGGAGGCTGCTCCCGGCTCGCTGAGCAAGTGGCGTTTTTGGCTGGGCGCGGAACGCTGGGGTTGGAGCAGTTGGTCCGGGCCACAGTGGCAGGGCCGGTGCGAGCGGCATCGTTGTTGCGGCCGGGCCGCGAGGCCGCTGGTGTCACGTTGGTCTTCGAACCCGGGATGAAACCGAATTTTCTCGTTCTCGACTCCGAACACCGGGTGATCGAAGTGGTTCGCGAGGGTGTGACGGTCGGGTAAATAACTGGACGGTCGAGAAAGTGACCGGGCGGGCAGGGAAATGACCGGACGGTTGGTCAAGTAGCAGCTGCGCCAAGACACGTCGTCGCCCCTCAGAACACAAAGGATTGAGGGCAAACAAAGGGTTGAGCTTTTCGGAAAGGATTGAGCCCGCGGAGAGCTTCCGCGGGCTCAATCCTTTCCCAGAAACTCAATTCTTTCCTGGAGGATCAATTCTTCGGATAGTCATCTTCCGAGTGATCGTTCCAGGCAACCTGGAGGGTGCGCAGTAGGCCATGACCTA
>JBDIAV010000101.1:0-10262 GCA_039812645.1 Actinomycetaceae bacterium | reverse complement strand
TTTGCCCGGGATTCCGCATGGATGTGCCCGGAAACGCGCGGGGAAGTATTCTTGTGCCCATGTCGCATATTCTTTCCGCAGTTGCCTGGCCGTATGCCAACGGCCCCCGCCACATCGGCCACGTTGCCGGCTTTGGTGTGCCCTCCGATGTTTTCTCCCGCTACATGCGAATGCGCGGCGAGGATGTCCTCATGGTTTCAGGAACCGATGAGCATGGCACTCCGATTCTGGTGGCGGCTGAGGAAGAGGGCGTCACTCCCAAGGCACTCGCGGATAAGAACAACCGCATCATCGTTGAGGATCTCGTGGCCCTTGGCCTGTCCTACGATCTGTTCACACGCACCACGACGATCAACCACGAGCAGGTTGTGCAGCAGATGTTCGAGGTCTGCCGCGATAACGGCTACATGATCGTGCAGGACACCGCCGTCGCTATCGATCCCGTCTCCGGAAACACCCTTCCCGACCGCTACATTGAGGGCACCTGTCCCATCTGTGGCGCGGAGGGAGCTCGCGGCGATCAGTGCGACAATTGCGGCAACCAGCTCGACCCCAAGGATCTCATCAACCCCGTCTCGAAGGTTTCTGGCCAAACTCCGGAGTTTAAGGTCACCGAGCACTACTTCCTTGATCTGCCTGCGCTCGCTGATGCGCTCGGAGTGTGGCTGGACGAGGTCGAGGCCACCGGTGAGTGGCGCCCCAACGTCATCTCCTTCTCCAAGCATCTTCTCGACGACGTCCGCCCGCGCGCCATGAGCCGCGACATCTCCTGGGGCATTCCCGTCCCGGGTTGGCTGGACCAGCCGAACAAGCGCCTCTACGTGTGGTTCGATGCCGTCATCGGTTATCTCTCCGCCTCCGTCGAGTGGGCCCGCCGCCGGGAGGTGGCGGGTACCGGAACGGCCGACGACTGGCGTGCCTGGTGGAACGATCCGGAGGCCCTGTCCTATTACTTCATGGGCAAGGACAACATCGTCTTCCACTCCCAGATCTGGCCCGCGGAATTGCTCGCCTACAACGGCAAGGGCAACAAGGGAGGAGAACCCGGCGCTCTTGGCGAACTCAATCTGCCCACCCAGGTGGTGGCATCCGAGTTCCTCACCATGGAGGGCAAGAAGTTCAGCTCTTCCAAGGGTGTGGTCATCTACGTTCGTGACGTCCTTTCGCGCTACCAGCCTGACGCGCTGCGTTACTTCATCTCCATCGCGGGCCCCGAAACCTCCGATTCGGACTTCACCTGGGCCGAGTTCGTACGTCGTAATAATTCCGAGTTGGTAGCCGCGTGGGGTAATCTCGTCAACCGCACAGCCACGATGGTTGCCAAGAACTTTGGCGAGATCCCAGCAGCCGTTGAGCTTGAGGATGTTGACCGGGAGATCCTTGACGCGGTCCGTGGAGGCTTCGAGACCGTTGGTGACGCCATCGCGCACCACCGCCAGCGTGCTGCCCTCGCCGAGATCATGCGCCTGGTTGGCGAGGCCAACGCTTACGTCACGCGTACTGAGCCCTTCAAACTCAAGGCTCCTGAGGTACGTGACCGCCTCGCTACCGTTCTCAACACGTTGATCCAGGTGGTATCGGACCTTAACACCATGATGTCCGTCTTCCTGCCGCATTCTTCAAACGCTATTGATGTGGTTCTCGGTGGCGCCGGTAACCTCGCACCGATGCCCAGCCTCGTTGAGGTGGAGGATCTTGACGGCGGTGATCCCTACCCGATCATCACCGGGGATTACACCGATCTGCGCCCCTGGGCCTCCGTCCAGGTAGTTCCCGGCACCCCGATCTCCAAGCCGAAGCCCGTCTTCCAGAAGTTGGACGAGTCAGTGGTTGAGGAAGAGCTGGATCGCCTGCGTGGTACTGTCGAGGATTCCGACGATGCCGAGGACAAGGCTGACGGGGCCGGAACGGTTGAAGGGCCTGAGGGCACTGAGGCTAAGGACGTAAAGGATGGCGAAAGCCCGGTTGAGGAAACCGACGGGGACGATGCCCCAGCTGAAGACGACAAGTAACAGCTGAATGGCGAGTGAGGACGGCGACCACGGTGACCTGCGGGTTGCGTCGGGGGTCGCCGTCGTCGCGTGCAGCTTGCGCTGCGCCTGCGCTGGAGATCGATTTCCTATGTGGCTGCCATGGTGACATCCCTCGCCGTATACGGCACGCTGTGCCGTTGAGAGGCCACAAAGGTGAGAGGCCACAAAGGAATGTGAAAGGAGAACAGACGTGGGGAAGAATAAGAAGAAGCGGCACGTCTACCCGGATGTTCCGGAGGTGTTGCCGTTCCCGATCGTAGATAACCACACCCACCTGCCGGTGCGGGGCGACCGCGACTACGATTTCGGGATCGACCCCGAAGAAGGAAACGGCAAACCCCTGTCCATCCCCGGTCATCTGGAACGCATGGAGCGTGCCGGTGTGCGCCACGCGATCACCTGCGGCTGTGAGGTCCCCACCCTGCAGCCCACCATCGAACTGGCGCAGGCATTCCCGGTCCAGCTTTCAGCTGCCATTGCCATCCATCCCAATGACGCCCCACTTCATTGTGGGATCACCGAGGAGTCGCCGGACGGTATGACCCACGGCCTAGATCCGTGGCATCGTGAGTACTCGCTGAACGACGCCGTCGCCCTTGTCGCGGATCTGGCTCGTCAACCGGGTGTGGTGTCCATCGGTGAGACTGGGCTCGATTACTTCCGCACCGCGGACGCGGGGAAGCAGGCACAGAAAGAGTCTTTCCGCATGCATATCGAGCTTGCAAAAGAGCTTGATCTACCGTTGCAGATCCACGATCGGGAGGCTCACGCTGACTGCATTCGCATTCTGCGCGAGTGTGGCGCTCCGGAGCGTACGGTCTTCCATTGCTTTAGCGGAGACAAAGAGATGGCCGAGGTGTGTGCTGAGAATGGCTGGTACGGCAGCTTTAGCGGAACCATGACCTACCCGGCAAACGAGGAACTGCGCGCTGCATTCCGCGCCTTCCCGCGAGAGCTTATCCTCACCGAGACTGACGCCCCTTACCTGACACCAGTGCCGTGGCGAGGGCATCCGAATGCGCCCTTTGCTGTTGCCTACACTGCGCGTTATCAGGCGGCCTTGTTGGGCATACCGCTGCGAGAGTGGTGCCAGCAGATTGATACGAACACACGCGAGGTCTACGGCGTTTAGAAGCGCTGCATGGGGTCGCCCGGCTCTAAGGCGCCACCCGATCCATAACCGCCATCGGGCCCGAAAGCTCCGTAACCCTGCTGCGTGCGTATGGCTTTCTTGATGCGAGACGTAAAGAGTACGCCCGCTCCTGTAAGGCCAAGCCCACCCAGAAGAAGAAACCAGAATCCGAGGCCGCGGGACACGGAAAATCCGAGGGCGTCCATATCGGCCAGATTGTCTGTGCCCGGGGAAAAGTTACGCGCCACGTTAATGAGCACGATAACCCCGGCTGCAGTGATCAATCCTGACATGGATAACAACTGCGTGGGCCTGATGCGCGGGAGGAACTGGAGGACGAGCGGGACGAACGCGATAAGAAGGAAAATGAGAGTGATGATGAACGGGCCCTCAGTGCCGACGTCGGCCCATGAAAGGCCGTCACTCCCGAAAGTTTGCGATGAAACCGTGAAGTAGGGCTGGAAGAGTCCGGCGAACGTAATAATTAAGGGTAGGTCACAGATCATGAGGTTGTTGACAGCCTCTTTGGAAGTGAAGAGTGGGCGGGGTCCCCTCGAATACGGCTGTTGTCCGAAGCTCTCCGGCTGTTGGCCAAAATTATGCGGCGTGTTTGTGCTCATATTTAGGACACTATCAGGCGCGAGGTTTTCGGGAGGGACCCGGTCTGACTATGGGTTTTACCAAGTAGTTCCTCCCGGCGATCTTTGTCCGAAGAGGTACATAGTATCCCATGTGGGTCATACCACTAGCCGCAATGTTACGTAATCGTTACACTCGATATAGTTTCGTTATAAAGCGGTGATGTTGACGGATATGCCGCGTGACCCAACAACTTTTTTGGAGGCGTCTGTGGGTAGACATCGTGAAGCGAATGAATCGGTTCCTGCCGCTCTGATCGCTCAGCAAGAGGGACGTATTGGTCCCCGTCGTGCTGCCCGATTGGCTGAGCAGGAGCGTATGGCGGAGTCTTCGTTCCGTGTATCTCGCAGCGCTGGTGTGCGTCCTTCGCGCCTCGCCGCTGCGGTGGCAGTTGCTGCGGCCTCCATGTTTGGTGCCACGGCCGTCGCTGCTGATACCGGCCAGGCAACCACCACCGATTCTTCGGCGGCTAAGTCCCCGAAGATCATCACCGCCCTCTCCTTGACGGATACACAGGTTTCCCCTACGGCGACCGCATCCGCAACAGAGGCTGCTAAGGTGACGTTCTCACTGACGGTGGATGGCTCTACGCGCAAGATCACCACCACCGAGTCGACGCTCGGTGAGGCGCTCAACGATGCCGACGTCGTTCTTCACGCCGATGACAAGGTGTCCTTGCCGCTGAATAAGCCTGTTGCCGAGGGTGCTTCCGTCACCATCGTTCGAGTGACAGCAAAGGCGATCTCCGAGGAGACGGTCGATGCGCACACCAGCAGTGAGGTCGATGATCCGGAACTGCCCAAGGGTGATCGGGTTGTTGAAACCGAGGGTGTCGATGGCGTCACCGTCAACGCTTACGACGTCGTTCTGGAGAACGGTACTGAGGTCTCGCGCGAGAAAACTATGACCGTTGTCAAGTCCACGCGCGTGGATGAGGTCGTCCGTGTGGGAACGAAGGAAGCAGCTCCTGTCGCTACACCGCAGTCCACGGGTTCGTCGGCTTCCGTGACGTCCGATTCCTCCTCTAGCGCCTCTGCTTCTTCCTCCGAAGCTGCTGCGCCGGCCGCCCAGCCGGTAGCGAGTGGCGATGCCCAGTCCATCGCCTTGTCGATGATGGCGGGCTATGGCTGGGGTGGCGATCAGTTCACCTGTCTTGTCAACCTGTGGAACCGCGAGTCCGGGTGGAATCACCTGGCAATGAACGCGTCTTCCGGTGCATACGGCATCCCGCAGGCGCTGCCCGGCAACAAGATGGCGAGTGCTGGCGCTGACTGGCAGACTAACCCGGCCACTCAGATCTCGTGGGGTCTTGGCTACATTCAGGGTCGCTACGGCACCCCGTGTGGCGCCTGGGCTCATTCCGAATCTGTCGGCTGGTACTGATGCCGCTACCTTCGGGCCACGATAGTGGTCTGCTGACACCCAGCGACATTCGTGAGCTGGCAACCGCCCTCAATAAGCGTCCCACAAAAACTCTCGGTCAGAACTTTGTCCATGACGCCGGAACTGTGCGCCGAATTGTGCGTGACGCCGGTGTCCAGCCCGGCGACGCCGTTCTGGAAATCGGCCCCGGCCTCGGGTCACTGACGCTGGCACTCCTGGAGACCGGCGCATACGTCTCTGCCGTGGAGATCGATCCGGTCCTTGCACACGCCCTGCCCACTACGGTGGAGGGGCGTATGCCGCAGGCTGCGCCTCGCTTTGCGGTGCAGCTCATGGATGCCATGGACGTTTCTGGTGTGGAGTCTTTGGCGGTCCCCGAAGGCTGGGACGGTGAGGTTTTTGAACCACGCCGACTTGTGGCAAATTTGCCCTACAACGTTGCTGTGCCGGTCATCCTTACCCTTTTGGAGAGGCTGCCGAGCTTGGAGACCGTCTTGGTCATGGTCCAGGCCGAGGTGGCGGATCGTCTCGCTGCCGGTCCTGGATCGCGTACCTATGGTGTCCCCTCGGTGAAGGTGGCGTGGTACGCGGATGCCGCGCGAGGTGCGAAGGTGTCTCGCACGGTCTTCTGGCCCGTTCCTAATGTGGACTCGGCGCTGGTTTCTTTCACTCGGCACCCAATTCTCACGGATACTCCGCGGGAAGAGGTCTTTGCAGTGGTCGACGCCGCTTTCGCCCAGCGCCGTAAGACACTGCGCGCGGCACTCGCCTCCTGGGCGGGATCTCCGGCCTGCGCCGAGGAGATTCTGGTGGAAGCAGGCGTGAGTCCGCAGGCCAGGGGAGAGAAGCTCGGCATTTATGAGTTCATTGCTATCGCAGACGCGGCGCGCCGCTTCTCGAAACCTGTCGGTGGTGCCGACTAGTCTTAGAGCGAAGTAGCAAGCCGTCCTCCGCTTCCCTGACAATGGAGGAAGCGCAGGAAGGGGTGCCATGGATCAGGAAATGCATCGCTGCTGGCTACGCGCTGAGCGTCGTATCGATGTATCTCTTGCTGGGATTACTTTCTTTGTCCTGTGGTGTCTGGCCGTTCCTATCACGGTAGTGCTCACCGAACTCTCGTGGAACTCTCGTTTGTCGATGGCGCTCGTTGCCGCTATTCCGCTTGCGGTCATCTTTGTGGGTGTCTTGCTCTCGTCGTTGCGAGTTGTTCATGCGATTGAAGAACGGGATGAAGACGAAATTGAGCGGTGGCGAAGTACCGGTATTCTGCCGCGGGAGCCTAATCTTTTGCGTGCCCGCCAGCGGCGGGATCACTACCCGATGCTCCTCGTTGTTGCTTTCGTTAACTTCTATGTGACGGCGGTGGCAGCTGCCCGAATTGGTCGTTCGACGTATCATGCGATGAGCGAATTTGCCCTTGGTATTCTGCTGGCGAGTTTGGGCATTGGACTGTGCGCCGTTGTTTTGGCTACGTCGCTCAACTCACGCGGCAAGACATGGGGATTGATCCTCGTGGGATGGCCGGTGCCTGCCGGGATATTTCTTTGTGCTGCTTCCTTGGTTCTTGGCAGCAACGAAATTTCAAGCGAAGTTCTTCTTCCGGCAATGACTGCCATTGTTTACGTGATCTTGGGAATCATTGTCTTTCTTGTCGGGCTCTCAGTTTTCGCGCTGTGGCTCGCGTGGCTCGCGCGAGCTTTCAAGGGGGAGTACCTCTTCGCCGGGGTGCCATCATTTGAGCTCGCACGTATGGTGAGAGGTTCGCGAGGCAGTGATCTCCCTGATTATGACGACTTCCCGGTACAGAGTTTGGAGATGGGAGTCGGTGACGGGAATGGCGTAAGGGACGACGACGGCGCGGGGCCGGACGGCGTCGAAGGCGAGCGTGCTGACGGGTTGAGTAGTCGCCAGATTCTTGCTCCACCGGAGTTCGACGAAGTGGACGTGGAAATTGTCCGTGAGGCGCTCAGGTTTTCTCGGACCGATGTGCTTTTAGCGCTGCTCATCCTCGTGAGCACAGCAATGATTCTGGTGCTCTCTCATATCGGCTATGCGGGTACGCCCCATCATGGTGTGGTGGCGGCGCTTCTCCTCGGAGCAACACTGACGTACGTGTACCGCGTGTGGCAGGTGTTCTGACCAGCGCCTTTGTCTGCTTGCGGTCGGATGCCGTTGTGTCCTCTGTGGGGTCAGTTGACTTCCACACCCACGATCAAGCGGCAGCGAATTCCGGCGTCGTTTTCCGGTGTCGTTTCTGGGTTGAACCTCAGAGAACCAGTGCGGCACCCCAACCCGCCAAGAGTAGAGGGATATTGAAGTGAATGAATGTGGGAATGACTGTGTCACGAATGTGATCGTGCTGGTTGTCGGCGTTCAGGCCTGAGGTAGGCCCAAGCGTGGAATCAGAAGCTGGGGAGCCGGCGTCACCTAGTGCGCCAGCGGTTCCGATGATCGCAACGGTTGCCGCCGGTGAGAATCCCATGGAGATACACAACGGGACGTAGATCGCAGAGATGATTGGGAGAGTGGAGAACGAGCTTCCAATGCCCATCGTGACCAACAGGCCTACGGCCAACATAACGAACGCGGCGATTGCTTTTGAACCGGCGAACATTGCCGTTGAGCTGGTGACGAGGTTTTCGATCTGGTCTGTTGCGATCATCACCGCGGCAAAGCCTTGGGCTGTGATCATGATGAGGCCGATCATGGCCATCATACGCATACCACCCGAGAAGACAGCATCCGCATCCTTCCACTTCACCGCGCCTGACGCCACAAAAATGACAAGGCCGGTAAGAGATCCAATAAGCAGCGGATCGGCTGCAGACTCGGAGAGTGTAAGGATTGTTTGGAGCAGCACACAGGCGATGATTGCAGCCACTGCCACGACGATCCTGTACTTATGGATTTCCTTCGGGGCTTTGCTATCCGTTACCTCGGTGACGAGGTAGGTGCGGGGCTTGCGATAGGTAACGAATACGGCAATGAGCAGTCCGACCAGCATGCCGAGTGCCGGGATTCCCATGGCTCCCATCACGGGAACATTGCTGACGTCAAGCCCGGACTTCTCGATGTTTGCATAGAGAATGTCGTAAAGGAAGACGCGACCAAACCCCATGGGGATGTACATGTAGGTGGTCACGAGTCCAAAGGTGATCACGCAAGCTACCGCCCGCCGATCAATCTGCAGCTTGCTCATGACGATAAGTAGAGGCGGGATGAGCAGGGGAATAAAGGCGATGTGAACCGGGATGAGGTTCTGACTCATGATCGCCATGGCAAGAATTCCACCGAGCATGCCCCACTTGGCGACGAGTTTGGCTTTCTTTGCTGCGTCAAGATCGTTGTTCTCAATCTTGTTAATGAACCAATCGGCGAGAAGCTGGGGAAGGCCCGAATGAGCCACGGACATCGCAAATGCACCAAGGAGAGCATAAGAAAGTGCAATCTTCGCGCCGCCCGCGAGGCCATCTTGGAATGCAACCATGGTGGCGTCGAGTCCTATGCCGGAGGCGAGACCGCCGATTAATGCCGCGAGAAACAGGGCAAGCACCACATGCACCCGCGATACTGCGAGTGCCAGCATGACAATGACCGAGAGAAGAACGGCATTCATGGGAATCCTTGAAATTGGGCGTGACCTCAGGTGAAAGTGGCCACGTCTCCGGCTGAGCCGGATGCGGTATGGACGGAACTCACATCGGGAGAAGTGAGTGGGCCTCTGAGTGCGCAGTGCGAGACTCGAGAGCAACCCGAGCCTACTGAAAAAGAAGAGTATGCCGCCGTCGCTATCCGTCAGTGGAGACGATTTCGTTGAAATGGGTGGGAAAACTGGGGTAGTTCCAGATAACTCCGAAGTGAAACGATGGGGAAAACGAGTCATGGAGGACGGGTGTCGCTAACAATCCATCAGTGTGTTCCAGGCCCTCACGCGGCTTTCTCATGCGGGAATGTGGCGCGCAGCCCTATTCTGTGAGGGGTGACCTTTGGAGTCGGTGTATTGAAAAATGGGCGGTACGCTAGAAGGCATGGTGAATTCGTCAGCAAGCTCCTCGGTCGCCGTGCGCCCCAAAGATGTGGAAGCGCCGGTTATTGATCCTCGTCCGGCTGTGTTGCTCGTCAATCTTGGTACCCCCGAAGAGCCAACGGCCAAGAAGGTGCGTCCCTATCTTCGTGAGTTTCTGAGTGACCGTCGTGTTGTGGAAACGCATCCTGTACTGTGGCGCCCCATTCTTGAGGGAATCATTCTGCCGGTCCGCCCCAAGGATTCCGCTGAGAAATACGCCTCCATCTGGTTGGAGGAAGGTTCGCCACTCATGCACTGGACGCAGCGTCAGCGTGAAGAACTGGGCAAGCTCCTCGGTAAAGGCGTGGAAGTACGCATCGCGATGCGTTATGGTCAGCCCGCGGTGCAGGACGAGCTGACTCGCCTGTACAAAGACGGGTTCCGTCGCGTCTTGGTGTTGCCCGTTTACCCGCAGTACGCGGCGTCGTCGGCCGGTACCGTCATCGATGAAGTAGCGCGCTGGATACTCAGTTCGCGCGACCAGCTGGAAATCCGTACCATCCGCTCCTTCCAGGATTCTCAGGTTTATATCGAAGCGCTCGCCTCCGCCTTGGAGCGTTCATGGGAAGCCGGTGGCCGCCCCGACTTCGCCGCTGGGGACAAGGTCATCACAAGCTTCCACTCGATCCCGGTGGCGATGCATGAGGCCGGGGATCCGTACCGTTTTGAGGCTCTGGAGACTGCCCGGTTGCTGCGTGAGCGGCTCGGCTTGGAGGAGGAGAATCTTCTTGTCTGCTTCCAGTCGGTCTTTGGACGTGCAGAGTGGATCGGTCCCGCCACCATCGATACCGTCGAGAAGCTGGGGACAGAAGGCGTGGGCCGTCTGGACGTTATCTGCCCCGGATTTATGGCCGACTGCCTAGAGACTCTTGAGGAGATCAATATCCTCAACCGCGAGACGTTTATCGAGGCTGGCGGTCGCGAATTCCACTATGTGCCCTGGGCCAATGACTCCGAGGGGTGCGTCGCAACCCTGCACGAGCAAGCTGCCCGTGGCATTGCCGGCTGG
>JBDIAV010000100.1:0-10878 GCA_039812645.1 Actinomycetaceae bacterium | reverse complement strand
GCCGGAAGAGCCCGCCGCATTCCTCGCCAGCGATGACTTCGCCCGGACCCTTGCGTCCGGTTGGGGTTCTGCTGACAAGGGCGGAGCGTGGACCAGCCAGTACTGGACTGCAAGCGCAACCCGTGTGACGGAAAACGGTGGTGAGATCGATCTGCCCAACGGCAAGACGAAGTTCCAGGTTCTGAACTCCGTGCCCGCACGAGATGTTCTGTTGACCACGGACTTCTCCCTAGCTCAAGGGCCAAGCACTGGCGCGTCCTACATTGGATTCGTCGCACGCAGTACCACAAGCGGGAACTACCAGCCACGCGTCTGGATGCGTAACGATGGCTCTGTGTGGCTCGTCAACCAGCGTGGAGAGACCGTTCTCAACACCTACATTGTCCCGGGGCTCAAGTGGAATGCTGGCGACACCTTCACTCTGAAGGCCCAGGTTGTTGGCTCGGACGCCACGACGATCCAGGCCAAGGTGTGGAAGTCCGGCACTGCCGAACCCAGCAACTGGCAGATCACCTCAACTGATAGCACCCCGGAACTCCAGAAGGCTGGCACGATGGGCGTGACCGTTTATCGCTCCACCTCTGCTACCGGAACCGGCACATACACCTTCAATGGCTTCCGTGCTGCTGAAGTGAACTAACTCTGTTGAAGTGAACTAATTCGATTGAGGGAGGGCCGGAAACCGGTCCTCCCTCTTCCTTCCCGTCATTCTCGCGCCATGCGAAAATGACACAAACAACTATCGCACAAGAAAGTGGACCAACAGTTTGCCGGGTCAAGCCCGGTCCTGTTGGTCCACTTTCTTACGTTTATTCGGTTTTTAAGCGGTGATGCCATCGTGCCTCTTTCGAGGTCAACTGACTTCTTTATCCTCCGATTCGAAAGCAAACTTTCGAGCGTTGGATTTCGCCGTCGTCGTTACTATGAACTTGTCCGGCATCCCGAAACCGAGACGTCACTCAACTCAGAGCGGCTGCACCTTGGCTGCCTGGAGGCCCTTGTTGCCTTCCTTGGTGTCGAAGGACACCTTCTGGCCTTCGTCGAGGGAGCGGAAGCCGCGCACATCGATCTCGGTCTGGTGAACGAAGAGATCGGCCGAGCCGTCGTCGGGAGCAATGAAACCAAAGCCCTTTTCGGAGTTGAACCACTTAACCGTGCCTGTTGCAGACATTCGATTCTCCTAATGAAGTACGTGAACCCGGACATTCTTGCCCGTAAGTTCCTGGAAAAAATCACGAATGCGCAACATACCGTGCGGAGCGCCACTCTGGGTGAAAACTAAGTACGTCCCACTGCACACGAAACAATGGACGCTTTCGGGCTACCACACTCATACGGATGGGCGTGAGAACCGTGTTCGACCCTAGCACAGGTCTGGGCGAGCTGCTTTGAATGTCAGATTCGCAACGATCCACAGATCGTCTAGTTTTTGCGCCGGAAGCCTGGTGGATACGGGCATAGCGCGTCCACATCTGTGTTCACACTCACTTTCAAAGTGTTACTTGCCGGTGCCAAAAAGTCCTTTGAAAAATCCAGTTCTCCGGCCGCGCACATCTTCGACCTCCGGAGAACTCAACGACGACGCGTATTCAGCACGTGACTCATACGAAGTCCCTGAGGCTCCCGCCATGCCAATGTCGTCAACAGAGTCAGAGTCCGCCTTGGACGCCATCTGGAGGCTGTCATCTTCTTCGTCGTCTTCCTCCACATCAACCGGACCCACGACCAAAAGGTCAATGTGAACGCCCAGGATGTTACCTTCCGAATCCGACGTAACGATCACCGGGTAGAAGCCATCGCCCCAGCCAGAGTGGGTGAGGACCACGTTTTCTCCCTGTGTGGCGAGCGGCATAACAATATTCGCCATACCAGACTCGTAATGCTTCTCTGAATCCATGAGGGCAAACCAGGAGTCATCATTGCCAGTCTCGAAGACGTCCTCGTACCAGGTGTCCCCGGCTTCCGTTGCGGGCATGCACCCCTCAACGGCCTCATGATCCACGAACGCCACAGTACCCGCGTCCACGGCCACACCCCAATAGGAATCCGGCTCAGCGTCCTCCTCTAACGAGACAGTCCCCAGGCTCGTCACCACGCCATCACGCAGCACTATCGAGAGGTATGCCTCGCGCTCGTGCGAACCATCCTGCTCCTCGCTGACATCCGCGACAGTCACAAAGGCTTCATAACTTCCGGGCCCCACATCGAGCACCGGCCCTTCTCCAAGAGTCACAAAGGGATCACTGGCCTCGAGGAGTCCCGAAGGCACTTCAAGCATTCCCAGCGGAACCACGCGCAGCGTCGCAGGAGAACCATCAGTCTGCTGTGCTTCACCGGTGCGCATAGCGTAGAAGAATTCGAGAGGATCCATGAGGTGAGCATACTTCATCTCCGCCAGGAGACCCGATGTGTGCAATAGAGGTACAGATGCACTCTCACAGAGATGAAAACCTCTGTGGCCAGTCCAGAATCACCCAGCGCCGAAAGATAGCTCTCGAATCGCACTGGGCCTGTACGTGACGTACAGACTCACGTTGATTCCGAAGCTATTTTCAAGCAAAAGCCCACAGACCTTTCGACATAGCCTTTCGACACAGACCCCGCACCCAATGCCACACTGGAACGCACGAAGGGCGGGAACCGATCCCGTAGGATCAAGTTCCCGCCCTTCAAGGCAGTAGTCAGCCAATCATCTAGCGCTGACGCTCATTGAGATCAACGTGCAGCCGAGCCGTCCACGTAATCCTCGTCGATGCCCTGGGTGTTCCAGGCGAACATCTTGCGGATCTCCTGGCCGACCTTCTCGATCGGGGCAGCGGCGTGCTCTTCACGCATCTTGTTGAACTCGGGTGCGCCAGCATCCTGGTCCTCAATGAAGCGCTTGGCGAATGCACCGGTCTGGATGTCGGTGAGGACGTCCTTCATGTTGTCCTTGACATTCGGGGTGATGACACGTGGGCCGGAGACGTAGTCGCCATACTCAGCGGTGTCCGAGATGGACCAACGCTGCTTGGTGAGGCCGCCCTCGTTGATGAGGTCGACGATAAGCTTGAGCTCGTGCAGCACCTCGAAGTAAGCCATCTCGGGCTGGTAGCCAGCCTCGGTCAGGGTCTCGAAGCCGTACTCGATCAGCTGGGTCACGCCGCCACACAGAACAGCCTGCTCGCCGAAGAGATCCGTCTCGGTCTCTTCCTTGAAGGTGGTCTTGATGACGCCGGCGCGGGTGCCGCCGATGGCGCGAGCGTAGGACAGGGCCAGATCGAAGGCCTCGCCGGAGGCATCCTGCTCAACGCAGACCAGGGCGGGAACGCCGCGGCCTTCGTCGTACTGGCGACGAACGGTGTGGCCGGGACCCTTGGGGGCGACCATGCAGATGTCGTGGCCAGCAGACGGCTTGATGTAGCCGAAGTGGATGTTGAAGCCGTGGGCGAAGAAGATGGCAGCATCGTCCTTCATGTTGGGCTCAATGTCGTTTGCCCAGATGGTGCGCTGGTGCTGATCGGGAGCGAGAATCATGATGACGTCAGCATCCTTGACGGCGTCAGCAACGCTGGCAACCTTGATGCCCTGCTCTTCAGCCTTGGCGATGGACTTGGAGCCCTCGCGCAGACCAACGGTTACGTCAACGCCGGAATCGCGCAGGTTGAGCGCATGCGCATGGCCCTGCGAACCGTAACCAATGATGGCTACCTTCTTCGACTGGATCAGCGAGAGATTGGCGTCTTCGTCGTGGAAAATTTCTGCCACAGTGTTTCTCCTTATACGGAAATGGCTAACGTATCTAGCTTAAGTGTTTGTGTGAGCGGAACCTACGGCCGTTCATTTTCAGCCGAGAACCCGCGTCAGTTTTGTTTGATTGGCGACGACAAAATCCAACGCCCGAAAGCCTGCCTTCAAGGCTGAGAATAAGGAAGTCGGCTGTTTAGCATGGCGAAACGAACTCACGCGGGCTGCCGCTCGCGTTGGCCCGCGCCATCGTCGTCATTCAACTTGTCATAGATGGCGGTGACAGCGCATGCCGTGCCTCTATAGGCACATAGCTTCGTCTCACCGCCATCTAGGAACTACATCACGCGCGGCGCAGCTGCATCTCTGCCGAGACGCGCTCGGAGAGCGAACGGTTGCCGCGGCCAATGGCGACGGCACCGGAGCGCACGATCTCCTTGATGCCGTAGGGCTCCAGGGCCGTGAGGAAGGCGCGAACCTTGTTATCGCCGCCAGTCGTCTCGATGGTTACCGCATCGGGAACCATGTCAACAACGTGAGCGCGGAACAGATCCACGACCTGCAGCACGTTGGAGCGGTTCGCGTCCGTGGCCGCCACCTTGACGAGGAGCAGCTGGCGCTGAACTGAGTAGTCGTCCTCGAGTTCGACGATCTTAATGACATTGACCAGCTTGTTGAGCTGCTTGGTCACCTGCTCCAGCGGAAGCTCAGCTCCATCTACCACAACGGTGATGCGGGACAGATTGGGGTCCTCTGTCTCACCCACCGCGAGGGAGTGAATGTTGAACGCACGGCGCGCGAATAGCGCGGACACTCGGGTCAGGACACCGGGCTTGTTCTCTACCAGCACGGAAAGTGTATGACGGGTGCTCATATCTTTTCTCCTCGCCCGTTTCAGTTCATCTCGTCGGCGTCGAAAGACGGCCGAAGATCGCGTGCGTACATGATTTCGTCGTTGGGAACTCCGGCTGCGACCATCGGCCACACCTCGGAGTCCGGGGAGGTAATGAAGTCGATAACGACCGGGCGGTCGTTGATCTCCATCGCCTTGCGGATGACGGGATCCACCTCACCAGGTTTGGACACGCGGAAGCCCTCGCAGTCGTAGGCGTCGGCCATCTTGACGAAGTCTGGGATGCGTGCGGTGCCCTCGCCGGTATCCAGGTCCGTGTGGGAGTAACGCTCGTTGTAGAACAGCGTCTGCCACTGGCGCACCATGCCAAGCGAGGAATTGTTGATGACGGCAACCTTGATGTTGATGTTGTTGAGGCGGCAGGTGGCGAGTTCCTGGTTGGTCATCTGGAACGAGCCGTCGCCGTCAATCAGCCACACCGTCTTATCAGGGTTCGCTGCCTTGGCACCCATGGCAGCCGGAACGCCGAAGCCCATGGTTCCCGCGCCACCCGAGCTGATCCACTGGCGCGGATGCTCGAACTTGAGGAACTGGGTAGCCCACATCTGGTGCTGGCCCACGCCCGTCACCCAAATGACGTCATCCGATCCCACAACTTCCTGAAGGCGGGAAATGACGTACTGCGGACTCATGAGGCCGTCGGTCGTCTCGCTCCAGCCGTTCGGGTAGGTTTCGCGCAGGTGGTTGAGCTGCTGCCACCACGCGGTGAGGTCCGGCTTGCCATACTGCTCGTGCGCGTTAGCAAGCTCCTCCACCAGGTCAGCGGCGGTGATCTTGAGGTCGCCCACGATCGGCACGTCGGCCTCGCGGTTCTTGGAGATTTCCGCGGGATCGATATCCACGTGAACGATCTTGGCGTTCGGTGCGAACGCGGCCAGCTTGCCTGTCACGCGATCGTCAAAGCGGGCGCCCAGGGCCACGATGAGGTCAGCTCTCTGCAGCGCGGCCACGGCCGGAACCGTGCCGTGCATGCCGGGCATCCCAAGGTTATTCGGATGCGAGTCCGGCACGGCGCCGCGCGCCATCAGAGTAGTGACCACGGGAGCACCGGACAGGTCCGTGAGAGCCACAACATCGTCGGACGCACCCGAGCGGATGGTGCCGCCACCCACATACAGGACGGGCTGCTTCGCCGTCGCCAGCAGGCGGGCCGCCTCGCGCACCTGGCGCGCGTTGGGCTTGGACACTGGGCGGTAACCGGGAAGGTCCATGACCGGCGGCCACACGAAATCGGCTTCCGCGATCTGGACCGACTTCGGGATATCCACGAGCACCGGGCCAGGACGGCCAGTGGAGGCAATATAGAAAGCCTCAGCGATGCGCGCTGGAATCTCCTCGGGCTCGGTGACGAGGAAGGAGTGCTTGGTGATCGGCATGGTAATACCGACGATATCCGCCTCCTGGAAGGCGTCCGTGCCGATAAGCGCGGCGCCCACCTGGCCGGTGATGGCCACCATGGGAATGGAGTCCATCTGGGCGTCCATGAGGGCGGTCACCAGGTTGGTTGCGCCGGGGCCGGAGGTGGCGATACACACGCCGACCTTGCCGGTAGACACGGCGTAGCCTTCCGCCGCATGCCCTGCTCCCTGCTCATGGCGCACGAGGATGTGCCGCACCTTGGTGGAGTCGAGAAGCGGATCGTAGGTCTCAATGATGGCACCGCCCGGAAGCCCGAAGACTACGTCGACGCCAAGTTCTTCCAGTGAGCGAATAATCGAACGGGCACCCGTCGACTTTTCGCGAATGGTGCGCTGCTCTGATGCGAGCTCTGCCGGATCGACAGCGCGGCTGGCGGCCACATCGGCTGGTGTTGGAGCCTTAGCCATGTGATCCTCCTTCGTCTTCCTGAGTTGTGCCGCATGTGCGGCGGGCAATAAAAAAGCCCCTCGTTCGAGGGGCGCGCAGCACTTAACCAGCAGGCCGTGCGGCGCGCTAGTTAAGTACCAGAGAAATCGTCATGTCTCGACACTAGCCGCCCGCGCGCGTCAACGCCAATCGAGAGAAGTATTGTCTCGGATGGCGGATTACACTCTCAGTATGTGGACGTTATTCGGAGCTTGTCTCATGCCTTGGTCCCATCCTTCCCTTGGGGAAGCCGCACCGCGCGACCAGAACGAGACACGACTATCGCGGCATCGACGGGAGATATCAGCAATGCGGGCGGGACGCCGTCGTCGTTCACCATCGCACGTGACCGTCACGAACGCGCGCAACACTTTCTCGCGGGCGTCGCCGAAGTCTCACAGGCGGTACTGAAGCCACGGCTTTACACTACAACCATGACGAATGAGAACACTGAAACCCGGTGGGAAGTCTTTGTCGACGCCGCCGATTCCCCCATCGGACTGCTATATCGCCGCTGGAGTAGCAGCGAACTCCTCACCGACATCATCTTCACCCAGCCTGAACCACACCGCATCACCAGCCGCATCGAACTCGACGGGCGCCGCTGGATTCACTCCTCTTACGTCGAGGACGGCCATGAGCCCGTGGAGATCAACGCCGCTGAGCTCATCGAAGAAGAGGATGCCATCCCCACCTACATGGAGTTCTTCCTCCTCAGCGACGCCGTCAACGGTTTCAGTACCGACGACGAACACACCGTCTCCTACCATGTTCTCGCCCCCAATGACCGCCATGGTATCGCCCAGGATGCCTCCATCTGGTCTCCCGAGGAGGGTCTGTGGGAGATCGAGACAAATGGAGAACTCGCCTCGCGCCACCGGGTCGTCGATGGCGCGATCGTCGAGTCTGATTGGTTGGGTGTCCGCTCACGCCCGCTTTCTGCCAGCGAAGCCGTGGAGCAGCTGCGTTCCGTGATCGACGACGACGTCCTCGCCACATTTTTCGTATCGGAGACCTGAGTCCATCTTCCGTCCCGCGCCGTAGGCATACAGTAAATGCGTGACGACCCCAGAACCGGAAAAGACACATACATCAGATCCATTTCGCATCGCGGCGCACACTAGGCTGGCGCATCAATCCCGAGTGGTCCTTCGACTCGGGGTAATGATGCTGTCCGCGGGTGCCTCGTCCTTTCGCGTCAAGGATGCAATGGCCAAACTTGCCACAGCGGTGGGTATCGAAGAACATCACGCTCAAGTGACGTACACAGAGATCACCACAACGGCCTATGCAAACGGAACATTTCGGACCGAACTTGCCGAACAACGCGTCATGGGGGTGAACGCCGACCGGATCGACAGGATCAACACCTTTATCGCCAATCTTCCCGTCCGCCTCCTCGTCGAGGAGGCGGACGCAGCTCTCGACGCGATCGAACACGAAGGGCCCCTCTACACAGGGCTGGTCCCCGCCGTCATTGCCGGGATTGCCTGCGCAGCATTCTGTTTCCTCAACAAAGGCGGGGTCATCGAATGCGCCGCCGTGCTCTTCGCCGCCTTCTTCGGGCAGTGGCTGAGGAAGTCACTTATGAAACGGCACGTCAACCATTTCGGCGTGTGGTTTCTCTGCGGGGCACTCGCCTCAGGAACCTATATCGCGATCATCGCAGCTTTGAGCCACGCCGGAGTAGTTGACTCGACGCATGAGGCAGGCGTCGTATCAGCAATTCTCTTCCTCGTTCCAGGGTTCCCCATGGTGACCTCACTGCTGGACCTCATACGACAAGACTTCTCAGCGGGCATCTCTCGAGGCGTCTATGTCACTATGCTTCTCATGTCTTCCGCCGTCTCCGTCTGGGCCGTCACCTCAGCGTTGGGATGGTCGGTCGAACCAACGTCCGAGGCGTATCACTTCTCTACCATCGTTCTCTTTGGTTCCCGATTCGTCGCCACATTCATCGCAGCCTGCGGGTTCGCGGTGCTCTTTAATGCTCCCCTCACCGCGTGTGCGTTGGCAGGGCTCAACGGAGCCATCATTAATACGCTCCGGCTCACCATGCAGGATGTGGGCCTGCCCTGGATGGCCGCCGTCGGCTTGGCGTCTCTTGGAGCGGGGCTCATTGCTCATGTCCTATCCCGCCACACGCAGCACTCACGGATATCCCTTTCTGTTCCCGCCGTCGTCGTCATGATTCCTGGAGTCCCTCTCTACCGTGCCATTGCTGCAATGAGCAACGGCATGGTTGTGGACGCCATCGCCGAAACGGTCACCATCATGATGGTCATCACCGCCATCGGAGCCGGTCTGGCTATTGCTCGAATGATGACCGATCCCCACTGGCGAATGGAAGATCCCCATCCCGTGCCTCGACTCCCCTATTCCGAGCAGACCATTCCCCCAAGATTCCAGCAAAACTCCGATCCGGCTCCGGATCAGAACTCCTGACAGATAGGGCGCGACGAGAAACTACGAAGGGCCGGGAAGCGTTCAGTACGAACGTCCCCCGGCCCTTTTGTATAACTCTCAGCTACACAATCACGTAACTCTCAGCTACATAATCGCGATGATATACGCGGTAAAGATCTTTCCAATCATCGCCACCGGATAAACGAGCGCGTATCCCATCGCGACACGTGGATCGGAGTTTGTACGACCGTTCGCGAAGGCGAGGATCGCAGGTTGCGTCTGTGCACCGGCGAGAAGGCCGGAGAGCTGCGTTCCACCCATCTTGAACATGCGACGCATGACAACATAAAGGCCAACAGACATGATCGACGTCAAGATCACTCCAAGGACCATGATTCTCCACCATTCACCACTCGTGAACGCAGAGAGGATCTGACCACCAGCGTTTGTACCTGCCTGAGCAAGGAAGAGCATGAGGCCGAGTTCGCCAAGAACAAGGTTGGCAGTGGTTGGCAGCGCAGTGATGATGGGTCCGATACGGCCAATGCGTCCCATGATCAGACCGATAATGAGTACGCCTGCTGCCGCACCAATCCCGAATGTTCCCCCACCGGGCAGCGGGATCTTCATCTCGCCAATAAATACACCAAGTGCTAGGCCAAGACCCAAGCCAATGGGATTAATATCCGTCAGTCCCTTGGTTGAATCACCAATCCACTTGGAGATGTCCTTCATCTTGTCAGTCGGAGCAACAATACGCAGACGGTCACCCATTTCCACCATGAAGCCTGGGTTTGCGAGCTGGTCCGCATCACCACGGCGAACACGCGATACGCGCGCATGCCAACGCTCCCCTAGTTCCTCGTCCAACTCGGCGATCGTTTTACCCGCGAGCCTGTGGTTCGACAGAGTGATACGGCGGAAATCCATCTGCCGCCTATCAGAACGCAAGGACAGGGAGGAACGATGCCCCAATTCGTGTTCAATCTTGGAGAGGTTTTCTACGGTACCCACCACCGTGACAAGGTCGTCCTTCTCGAGGATGTCGCTGTTAACCGGAATCCAGATAGGGCCACGCTCACCACGGCGCAGCCGCGAGAACTCCACGGGGACACCAATTTCGGCCAGCACCTTTCGAATCGTCGGTGAATCGCCACGTTCCACGCGGATGGTCTCGTGGGTTACCGGAGCAGGAGCATCCGTATCCTCATGAGCCTTACTTAACGCTATGCCGGCTGCCGCCAGCATACCAACCACGCCAAAGAGGTAGGCGACCGCGTAACCCACGGTCGTCGTCGCCGGATCACCCGAGGCCTCGGCCGCCGTCGCCAGCGACGGGGTGTTGGTCAAAGCTCCGGCAAAAGTTCCCGCTACCAATGCGGGGCTCATACCGAACACCTTGGTTCCAAGCACGTACGCCGACGCTCCCGTTAGCACAAAGAGTCCCACCATTGACATGATGGGGCCCGCACCACGCTTCAGGCTGCTGAAGAAATTCGCTCCAGAATTATTACCGATAGAGAAGGCAAAAAGAACCAGCCCGAACGTGCCGATAACAGGCGGTACTCGAACTTCAATCTCGTAGGTACCCGCCCATGCAGCCACGACGATTGCTGTAAATAGCACCATCGCAGCACCCAGGCTAATACCCTTCACCTTGAAGGAGCCGAAGATCATTCCGATTCCGATGAGAAGGAATACGAGAACAATTGGTCCTTCAGCAAGGTGGGTGAAAATAACGGCCATTGTATTGACGTCACTCCTTGTCATCGAGTGGTCCACGTCCACTCCCGTGCTACCAAAAGGCTGCGATACAAGTATCTCGTGCGCCAGACCGTAGTTTGCTGGGGCAGGGGTCCTACATGGACGCACAACACAGCGTTGTAGCTTGTGAGTTGGCACGTAGCCGACGAGTCGAGATTAAGCCGGTAAGTTGACCGCTTAGCTACTGAATCGACCATTCACCCCGAGATCGACCATTCACCCCG
>JBDIAV010000099.1:0-10888 GCA_039812645.1 Actinomycetaceae bacterium | reverse complement strand
CTATGAAATGTAGTAGTTATGCTATATGCTCGGATGTAGCATAACTACTACATTTTGGCGCTGTGGGGATAGCCCGGACAACACGCCATTCATGTGACAGCTCAACCTGGAGGCAACATGGCGGTGATTGAAGCACACGGAATACGTAAGGCGTACCAGAAGAACACGGTGCTTGATGGCGTGGATCTGACCCTCGGCGAGGGCGAATCCGTTGCGATTCTCGGCCCAAATGGTGCGGGTAAAACAACCACGATCGAGATCCTTATGGGGTTCCTCGCCCGTGACGCAGGGCAAGTCTCTGTTCTAGGAGCCGATCCCTCGAAGTCGCAGTCCCCGCAGTGGCGCGCCAGAATTGGAATGGCAATCCAGACCGGTCATGATCATCCCAAGTGGCGAGTGATCGAGTTTCTCAACTGGATCCATGAGCACTATGACGCTAGCCCGCAGCTACGCACCGTGGATGAGGCCATAGAAATCTTTGACCTCACCGAGCATGCGAAGAAGCCGCTCCTCAAACTGTCGGGTGGCCTGCGCCGGCGCGTCGATCTCGCCGCGGCGGTGATGAACCGTCCGGAGCTTCTCGTGCTAGATGAACCAACCACCGGGCTCGACCCGGCGGCTAAACGAGCGGTTCACGACGTCGTCGCCGATCAAATGGACAACGGAACATCACTGCTGCTCACCACACACGATCTTGCTGAAGCTGATCGGCTTGCCAGCCGAATTCTCATCCTGGACGAGGGGCGGATTATTGCGGATGGATCGCCACAGGCATTGCGTGAGCAGGTGGAATCGATGGTCGAGATCACGTGGCAGCAACGTGGAGGCAGGCATCTTCACGTCGCCGCCGAGCCGGAGAGTTTCGTCCGCAATCTTCTTCGCGACGACGACGTCACCGGACTAGAAGTACGGCGCACCTCGCTGGAGGATGCATACTTGGCGCTTGTCAATCGACAGAAGGAGCGGCCCGCCGCCTGGATCAGTCACGAACAAGTGGGTAATGACGAACGGGACGGCGTGACGGCGTCGTCGGAAAGGAAGTGAAGATCATGATCTCGTCCCAAACAGTCCGCGCAGCGATGATGCAAGTGCGCGCGGAGTCGCGAATAAATTTCCTGACGCCTTCCTTCTTGGCCATCATCTCAGGGCCGTTGGTTCTCATCTTTATCATCTCCATTGTTATGGGCGATATGAGCTACGACGGCATCTTTGAGTCCGCCGGTGCCTACTCGTTGGCCGGTCTCATTGGTGTGGCAGGCACGATGTCTGCTTTCCAGGTGATGTCCGAGATGCAACAGGAACGTACTGAGGGCACACTGCTCCGGCTGAGGATGTTGCCCGCCGGTGCGACGTCGTGGGTGGTCGGTAAGACGATCACCTCATTCGCCTATCTGCTGGTCACCGGAGCTCTTTCGATTACGGGATCCATGATTTTCTTCCCAGATCTCAGGCCGGAATCACCGGTGGGCTATCTGGCTCTCGTGCTCCTTCTTCTCGCCTCTTTCCTAGCCTTCTTCCCCTTTGGAATCATGGCAGGAACGTTGGTGCGCAACACCTGGGGGATGCTCATCGCCATGGTGGTGTTTATGGTTGTGTACGCCGGGGCAGGGACCATGATTCCGATGGACTGGTACCCAGACTGGGTGCAATGGCTGGTGGCAGCTACACCGTTCTATTGGGTGGCGCATCTAGGACGCTGGGCGCTTCTCCCGGCAGAAGCGGGAGTCGCTGAGATTACCGGGAGCTTCGAGCCGCTTCTTGGAGTGGTGATTCTGGGAATTTGGGCGATCATTGGATATGCTGCTGCACCGAAGCTTCTGCGCAGCAGCCTGAACCGAGAGACTGTCGGGGGCTTCCAAGCCACCCGCGAGAAGATTGCCACGAGGGGATACGCGTGAGTCCACGCCAGGGGCGCCCAGGGCGCCCGGGAGATGAAGCCGTCTTTAACCGGCTTGCCGTGCTGCGCGCGGACCGGGGTTTGTCGCGTCGCGAACTCGCGGATGCCTTGGGGATTCACTACCAGACCATGGGGTATCTCGAGCGTGGCGAATTCTCGCCCTCTCTTCATCTGGCACTGAGTATCGCGCGATACTTTGACGTGCCGGTGGAGTCGGTGTTTAGTCTGGACGGTTTCGCACCGCTGGGGTGAACCGGGTGGGAAGGCTCTGATGGTGGCTCCGGGTGAACCGGCCCGGGCCTATGGGGGTGCCCATGAACCTTTGAACCTTACGAGGCGGGCCGCCACTCCGTGACTGCATCGACCAGCGCAATAATGAGAGCGACAACCACGAAGATTCCGATGAGGATGTATCCCGCATCGAGAGCCGCCGCGTAACCTTCGGGGAGGCGATGGAAGAAGATCCCGGTGACGGCGGCGGTACCGACGGCCGTGGCAATCCTCTGGCCTGTTTGCATGATCCCGGCTGCGGTACCGCCATTGGCTACAGGCACATCGCGCAACGTCAGCGACTGGTTTGGTGAGGTGATCCATCCACCGCCAAAGCCGATGGGCAGGGTGGTGAGGGAGAGCAGCCAGATGCTCGCGCCGTCGGCAATGAGCACGCTCGCCCAGGCCGTCAATCCAAGCCCGAGAAGATTGAGGAGAAGGCCGTACACAACGACCTTCCGGCCCCACTTAATAACAAGGCGGCCCGCCAGCGGTGCGGAGTAAATAGAGACGAGGGCGCCGGGCAGTCCAAGCAATCCGGAAACAAGCGGACTTTGCCCCATGCCGTTCTGTGCGAAGATCGCAATGAGCACCCAAATCGTCGTGGAGCCCGCGAAGAACACGGTGATCATCGAGGCGCCCATGGTGAAGGTGCGAATACGGAAGAGGCTGAGATCCACCATCGGAGCACGGCCGCGATTCGCGTAAGAGCGTTCCCACACGAGCCATATCGCGAGGATGATCAGGCCTCCGGGAAGGAACCACCAGGCGCGGACGTCGTCGCTGGCAATCATGAAGGGAAGCATGATGAGGAAGATGGAAGCACCAAGAAGAAGAGCACCAAAAGGATCGAGATCGTGATGTTCGCGAGGCGTGCCGGGCTTGTGAGTCGCACGCGGCGTGCGAGGAAGCCACAGATATCCGAGAACCACCGCGATGAACGCGAAAGGAACGTTGATTCCTAGAGTCATGCGCCATCCGATATCGGATGGAAGAGCACCAAGCACCAGGCCGCCAACTACAGGACCGATAGCGACTGCGGAGCCCACGACGGCCCCAAAAAGTCCGAATGCGCGGGCACGTTCCGCACCCCGATAATGCTGCTGAATGAGGCCTGAAACCTGCGGGCTGTACATGCCAGCCCCAATACCCATGACGGCGCGCGCCAGATTGAGGATGAGTGCTGTGGGCGCGAGAGCAGCAACGACCGACGCCACCATGAAGAGCGAAACTCCAGCAAGAAACAGTCGGGAACGCCCGAGAAGGTCACCCGCGCGCCCTGCTGCTACCAGTACCACGCCATACGCCAATGAGTATCCCGACAACACCCACTGCAACTGGGTGGACGAAGCGCCCAGCCCCTGTTGGATCGAGGGGAGTGCAACGTTGACGATGCTTACGGTGATAAGTGAGAGGAAAAGAGCGGCAAGTAGCACGATGAGAACTCGACTACGCGCGGCTCCGCTCAAAGCTTCAGACTGTTCAGGCATGACAAACAATTATGGTCCGCTTGCGGAGGAAAAGACATCTTCCAAGGCAAAGGGTTCTCAAGCTCACCGTTGGGCGGCGGCCCGCGTGGCAGCGGCCTCCTATCGCCCACTACACTCGTACCCGTGCGCAAAGTCCTCGTCTCCGCCCCTGCCAAGGTCAATCTCGCCTTGCGAGTGGGCCCTCCTCGCCTTGATGGCTTCCACCCGCTCGATACTGTTTTCGAGGCCCTTGATGTGTACGACGACGTCCTCGCCTCGCTTCCCGCACTCGACCACGTAGCCGATCCCAACGAGCCCGCCGTCACCTTGACCATCACCGGGCTGGGTGAAGATCTGCCTACCGATGGCACGAATCTGGCCGTGCGCGCCGCTGAGCTGCTGCGCGAGCGCTTCGGCGTGAAGGAAGGGGTGGCCCTCCACATCACCAAGCGCATCCCGATCGCCGCGGGAATGGCGGGTGGTTCCGCCGACGCCGCAGGCACGTTGGTCGCCTGCAACGAGCTGTGGGGCCTCGGGCTCTCAATAGAGCAGCTGCTGGAACTAGGTGGCGAACTGGGCTCGGACGTGCCCTTTGCGATGATGGGCGGCTTCGCGCACGGGGTGGGTCGCGGCGAACAGCTGACTCCTATCGAATCTAGAGTGCGCCACCACTGGGTGCTGCTGACCAGTACCGAGGGTCTCTCCACGCCCGCGGTGTTCCGCGAGTTCGACATCCTCATGGGATATACGCGAGTCCCCGAGACGCTGGTCGCGGATACGGTGGAACTGCGCAAGGCTCTCACGGATGGCGATGGCGATGGCGATGGCGCCGCGCTGCCTCTGCTCATGATCAACGATTTGGAGCAGCCAGCTCTCTCCCTGCGCTCTGACCTGCTCCAGACGATGCGGGCGCTGCGGTCACGCGGACACTTCGCGTTGCTCTCGGGTTCCGGGCCCACCATCGCGGTGCTTGCCCCGTCGGCGGATGAGGCAGACCAGCTGGCTGAGGAGTTCTGTGAACTCTTCCCGCAGCATGGCGTGCTGCGCGCCAACGGCCCGGTAGGCGCCGCACAGATTAATGACTCGGCCGCATCCCTCGGTAATGATCCAGCAGCCCAGAACGATCAGGCGGCCCCCGTCGAGAAAACTCAAGGCACGGGTCCGGCCGCCCACGTCACCGAAGTCAAGGAAGAAGCATAACGATGGCACACCTTCTCGGAACACAGCGCGCGGGTATCACCCTTGGCAACCGCCCGATTCTCGGCGACGTCTCGGTGAGTCTCGAAGACGGCGACCGCATTGGCGTTGTCGGCCCGAACGGCGGTGGAAAATCCACCCTGCTGCGCATCATGTCCGGGGAGCTGATTCCCGACGACGGCGCCGTCACCAAACTTGGGTCGGCTCGCGTCACGCGGCTCTCGCAGGCCGATAATTTTGATGAGGGGCAAACTGTCCTCGACGCGATCCACGGCGGTGCCGCCACGCACGAGTGGGCGAGCGATGCCCATGTGCGCCGCCTCCACGAGGGCTTGCTTCCGGATATTGGGCTGGATGCCAAGGTCAACGAGCTGTCCGGCGGGCAGCGTAGGCGCGTCGCGCTCGCGGCCACGCTGTGCGAGGACGCCCGCATTGTCATCCTCGACGAGCCCACCAACCACCTTGACGTTGAGGGGATCACCTTCCTCGCCGGATACCTCAACGAGCGTTTTGGCGGGCCCCGCCCTTCGGGTGCTTTGGTGGTCGTGACCCACGATCGCTGGTTCCTCGACGCGGTGTGCACGAAGCTCTGGGAAGTGGTGCCGGGCAACGACGGTGCCGGTGGCCGCAACCCTGTACCCGGACATGTGGAAACTTACGAGGGTGGGTATGCCGCCTACGTGCTGCAGCGCGCCGAGCGGGAGCGGCAAAATGCGCTCGCGATTGAGAAGCGCAACAACGCCCTGCGCAAGGAACTTGCCTGGTTGCGCCGAGGAGCGCCCGCGCGCACCTCAAAGCCACGTTTCAGGATCGAAGCCGCCGAGGCGCTCATTGCTGACGAACCAGCGCCACGCGATACCTTGGAACTAACAAAGATGGCGACGACGAGGCTGGGCAAGGACGTCGTCGACCTAGAAGAGGTGACCTTCGCCTACCCGGGCGGTTCGAACGTCCTAGAGGATGTGACGCTGCGGCTGGCTCCCGGTCAGCGGCTGGGAATTCTTGGTGCCAACGGTGCCGGAAAGTCCTCGCTGCTGGGGCTGATGTCGGGAGAGTTGCAGCCAACCGCCGGACGGGTCAAGCGTGGCAAGACGGTCAAGCTTGCGACGCTGACGCAGGCCACAAATGAGCTTGATGCCATTGGCGAGAAGCGTGTGGTGGAGTCCGTGCATGAGATTGCCGCGCGCGTGACCGTGGGTAAGAAGGAGATCACCGCCGGTCAATTGGTCGAGAGGTTGGGCTTCACGCGCGAGCGGGCGTGGACGCGGGTGGCGGAGCTGTCCGGCGGCGAGAGGCGCAGGCTTCAGCTCATGCGTCTGCTCATGAATGAACCTAACGTGTTGCTTCTCGATGAGCCGACGAATGATTTGGACACGGATACGCTGGCCGCGGTCGAGGACCTGTTGGATTCCTGGCCTGGCACGTTGGTTGTGGTGTCGCATGATCGCTACCTACTTGAGCGGCTGACGGATCGCCAGATGGCGGTCATGAATCAGGGATTGCGTGATCTTCCCGGCGGGGTGGACCAGTACCTCGAGCTGCGTGATGTTCAGAAGGCTGCGGAGGATGCTGCCGCTGGAGCTTCGGGAGCGGGCGGTGCGACGGGCGGCATGGGTGCGGCGTCGGGTGAAAGTGAGGCTGCTTCGCCGTCGGGTCTTTCGGGTGCCGAACTACGTGCCGCGCAGAAAGAACTCGCGGCGGTGGAGCGGCGCATGGACAAGACAGCATCGAAGATCGAGGGCGTCCACGCCAAGATGGCCGACCACGACCAGAGCGACTTTGACGGACTCATGAAGCTGACCGAGAAGCTGCGCCAGCTGGAGAGTGAAAACGACGAGCTAGAGGAGCACTGGCTGGAGCTGTCCGAAGCGGTCGAGTAGCGGGCCGGTCTCACCGGGGCCCGCCTCAATCCGCCCGACCTCACAACACCCTGTCTCACCCCGCTCCGGCCTCAACCAATCTGGTTTTGACGGGACCGGTCTCTCAACATCTCGCCCCGACCTGCAGCAGTGGCAACAGAACAGACCTAGCTCTAACCGCCCCGGTTTAGTAGCCCGCAAAGGCATCTGTGTGGATGCGGCGGGCGCGGGATTTCAGGCCGCGGCGGAAGTCCGAGACGAATTGCGGGCTGCCCGAGATGTAGACGTCGCGCTGCTGGAGGTCGGGTAGGAGGGTGGCAATACGTTCGCTGTCCAGGCGTTCGGGTCCTGCCCAGCTCTCGTGGGACCCCAAGCGTGAAGGTTCGTCGCGGCTGACGAGGACCACTTTTGCGCCGAGGCGGGCGAGTTCATGGCGGAAGTGGGCGGACTCAGGGTCGCGCACTGTCCACACTAAAACAGCCTGCTGCTGATGACCCCGTGACTGAGACTCGCGCAGCCAGCTGATGAACGGCGTCACGCCAATTCCGGCGGCGAGCATTATCAAGGGTTGATCGTTGGTGGGCCGGATGAAGTCGCCAGCGACGCCGGTCGCTCGGAGCTTGTCTCCTGGCCTCATGCTCACAAGCCGCTGCTTAGCCGGACTAGGATGCTCCGGCAGCACGAACGCTACGCGTACCTCCCAGCCGTCGGATGGTGCGGATACCAGGCTGAAAACCCGTCGGCTTCCACCGAGACTCCCGAGCCTGACGCCGGGAACATGCAGCTCGATGGCCTGCCCAGCTTGGAAGCTGATCGGAGTGGCTGCCTTAAAGATCATCTCCACCGTGCCGTCGGCAGAGCGTCGTGTTTCGGCAAGGGTGAGGTTGACGGCACGGCGCTGTCCGAAAGCGAAACCGATCACGTTGCCCACGAGGAGTGCCAGCTGTGGGCTCGTGCTGAAGACACCCAGCGAGATGGGAGCGGCGAAGAGTACTCCGGTCACTACCGCAACGACCAGCCGCTGCCATCGCCGTGGCGGTAACGTGAGAGGTTCGGTCACCATGAACGCTGCAAAGAAGATGAGCGCCGTCGAGGCCACTCCCATCTGCAGTGCTTCTACTACTCCTGAACCCCAGGTTATTGCGCTGACCATGTAGACGACGACGCCCGTGAGGACCACCACCGACGCCACTAACTTTTGCCGCAGCCGAATCACGACGACGGCCGCCACTGGGACCACCACCCACACCAGGACGGAGCTGCCGATCCACCAGTAGCTCGCGCCAATGCCTGTCACTGTCACGACGAACGCGCCAAAGGCGGCAGGGTTGAGAAGATGCCGTCCACGCCACGCGATGACGAACTTCGACAGAGCCGCGGCGGTGGCCCCGACCGCTGCCGCAGTAAGATCCCAGGTCTCGAGACCGGGCTTGAGGATGAAGAAGAGCAAGAGTGCGGTGATCAGCGATGACTCGTCGTGTGACTCGGCCCGCCAGATGCGAGCGGCCAGGCGCGAGACGCCGAGGGTGACGACGAGCACCACTCCCAGCAAGGCAGCCAGTTCGGCGGGGGAGTAGTAGAGCCACCCCGCCGCGGAGGCGACGAAGGATGCACCTACCAGTACCGCCAGGGCATACAGCACGATGCGGTACATGGGGACTCGACCGATCGCGGCCCACACCCGGGCGATCACGAGAAGACCTTTCCTGGGAAGGCAAGCGTACGCTCGATCATCCCGTCGCTGGTCATACGTACGCCGTGTACACCGAAGCGTTCCCACAGTTCGGAAGGCGAAAGGAAGAATAGTGCGGTTGCGGCGCCGTCGGCGAGCATTGCGGTGTCTGCCAGCGCCCAGGTGGCGACGACGTCGTGCACCGGCTGCCCGGAGCGTCCATCGAGGATATGGTGAAGGCCGTTGCCCCAGGTGCGACGGTTGTCGGCCGAGGCACAGATGGCCCCTTCGGAGATTTCCACCAGGCCGACCGCGCGACGAGGGTCGCGCGGATGTTCTAGCGCGATGCGTACCGGTTGTGCCGCACGGCGGACGCGGAGGTCGCCCGAGGCATCGACGATGGATGAGCCGGCACCAAGCCCGTCGAGAACGTCGCCGACCAAGTCTACTAGTAGGCCCTTTCCGGCCGCGCCGATGTCGATGGTAATGGGGTGCGCCGTCGTTACGGTGCTGCCGTGGACGTGGGCCACCTCCTCCCAGGCAGGCGGCTCCCAGGCAGGCGGCCTTTGCGCCGATACTGCCGTAGTCGGACCGTAACCGAGCGCCGCCAGAGTGTCGCCGACGAACGGAGTAACGGAACCATTGGTCGCCTCATAGAGCTCGCGGTAGAGCGCGAAAAGCCGCTCCGCCTCGTCAGGGAAACGGGTGGTGCCCGCTGATCGTGCCACCGACGCGACCAAGGAATCATCACGGAAGCGCGACCAGACCTGGTCGAACTGTGCGATCCGCTTGCGCACGGCGTGCTCGGCGTCAGAAGAAAGAAGATGGAAGGCTTCGACTCGCCACGGGACGCCAATGGCGTCGAAGGAGAGGTCAATGGCTGATAGAACTGCGGATGGGGAAGGGTACTCAGTGGTCAATACGGGCATGGTGACGTCCTCAGGCCTGGGCTTCGGCGGCGATCTGGCTGATCGCATCGTTGAAGCCGCTGCTGGTGAGTGAGGAGCCGGCTACCTTGGAGACATCGAGATCGTCGATGGCAACGCCCACCACTTGCGAGGCGATGTTCTCAATGAACTCCGACTGGTAGCGCAGTGAGTCACCCTGCTTGGCGCTGCCGTCGACGTTCACGGCAGTTACCACATCGTTGCCCAAGGTAAGGGTGACCGTTACTGACTCCCGACCGCCGGGGGTGGTGTACGAGCCGGTGGCCGTGTACTCCCCGTCAGCGTAAGTGGAGGATGCGGCGTCGGTGTTTTCGGTAGCCTCGCCGGTTTCCGCGGTTCCGGTAGCCTCGCTGGTTTCGTTCGCCGTGACATCGGAGTTGGTGGCGCTGCCCGCGGCTTCAGCGGCTTCTGCGTTCCCGTCGGTGGACGCGCCGCAGGCCGCAAGGGTGGTGGTCAGAGCGATTCCGGCGAGGAAAGTGCCGAGAACGGGGCGGGGCTTCGATGCCATGGTGGACGTCCTTCGTAATTCGTTGAAAGTTCAAGTGTTCGCAACGATACGGAGGGTGACTATGGTCCCGCTTTGAGTTTTCTGTGAAAAAGGTGTGAAGTGGGGCGGTGTAGCGTCGAAGATAACATGGCCGACCGAGATGCTTATGTCACCCTTGACGAAGAGGAGCGAGAAATGTGGCTTCGTAGGCGGTGTGTGGCATGACCGCATGAGAAAATGGCTGGAGCACCTGTGACGTTGGTTTGACGGTGTCCGGTGGGCAGGGACTTGGTGTGGTGTGACGCCGTCGTCGGAAGATTTTCTCGTGACAGAACAGCTTCAGTTCGCAACCCATGGCGAGTTTAGGGTGTGGCAGGAGGAGAACTTGCGGCGAGATGTGGGGTGGTTGATTTGTGGCCGGAGACAGGTGGGACGGTGGGTGACCCGTACATCGCGTTGTGGTGGCTGCCTGTTGGCGCTGGTGGGCACTTTGTTGTTTACACCAGCCGGTGGTGGGAAGAGGCGCGGGCCTGGAAGGAGCGCCGTGCAGCGCGTCCTCTTTTTCATGCGGCGCTGGAGATTTTCACCGGCCAAGAGCGATATGTCGTTGAGATGGCGCCGGCATGGGGACGAGATAGTAGGTCGCGGAACGTTGTCGCAACGGGACCGGTTGGGCTCCACTGGCTCGGTCGATTCCAACTTTTCCGATACGAAGTTCGTTGCTGGAATGGTGGCGATATCCCGGACCGAGCTTTCGCTCCTGCCCAGCCGACGCTGATTTCGTTAACGTCTGCCGAGGTGGAATCTCTTGTATGGCGTGTCGGTGAGGTGCCGAGATATACATGGGGCCGTGATCCTGGGAAGGGCGGCGATCCTCAGCGAGCCTGTACTTCGGGGCGAGCCTGTGCTCTGGGGCGAGTTGGTGATATGTGGAACTCGAACTCCCTAATCTCGTGGCTGTTGGAAACTTCTGGGATTGACACGGCGGAGTTGGTGCCGCCTCACGGTGGCAGCGCGCCTGGCTGGGTGGCGGGTGTGACTGTCGCGCGGTTCGGATTGGCGCACAGCGCATAGGCGGCAATTCCGGGGC
>JBDIAV010000098.1:0-11070 GCA_039812645.1 Actinomycetaceae bacterium | reverse complement strand
GTCCAGCCCTCTCGGGGTTCGAGCCCGTTCATACCTACAGAAAACAAATCGGACCCGGTTTTAACCAGGTCCGATCTTGTTTGTGGAGCTAAGGGGACTCGCGTATCTGCTTCGCAGCTACATCGCTCGCTATCGCTCGCCCGCGGACAGTTCGCAAGCTCCCGCTTGCTCCCACGCTGCCCGCGCCCTCTCGGGGTTCTCGCCCAACCTAACTTAAATGAGTGATGGGACCCGGCTAAGCCGGGTCCCATCACTCAGTGGAGCTAAGGGGACTCGAACCCCTAACCCCCTGCTTGCAAAGCAGGTGCGCTACCAATTGCGCCATAGCCCCGTGGAAATCTCGCTGCTGCCAGTCAGCAACTACTTGATCTCGTATGTACGCCCCTCAGGCGATTTTGTCGGTAACCTCGGTCCACACCGCGCGGTCCTGACGATTTCTTGCGATCTCAAGCCATGCGACATATCCGGCGGCGATAGCCACCGCGGCGAGTAGGAACTTTTTCATGATCCCCTCTCAAAGTTACCAGTGGGCCTAGATGGACTCGAACCATCGACCTCAGACTTATCAGGTCTGCGCTCTAACCAACTGAGCTATAGGCCCTTACCTTGCGGTATCTCCCTTGCGGGTGCCGAATTAGATTACAACAACCTTCGAAGCATTGTCCAAACGGAATGCCCGAACGCGACGGGGATCACGTTTAGCAGCCTCGCCATCACGTCCAGTTACCTTTTTGGCTACCCCACGACCGCGCCGAGTCACTGTGCGCAGCCTCGGGCACCCCGGCTGAATTACTCGTCCGTCACCGTAATTCGTAGGCCACCAACGAGGGCGGAGATGATGTTGTACACCACGGCCGCTACGGCGCTCAGCGCGGTCATCAGCACGATGTCAAGAATCGCGACGATCACAGCAAAACTCATCCAGCGCCCAAACTCGAGGTACTGCATCATTTCTAGCAACTGCGCGGAGTTCAGGGTCTGCAACAGACCCTCCATCTCGCCGAATACATGGATTCCGTCGAGCACGAACCAGATGATGGCCATAGCAATAACGATCATGAAGCCAATGACGACCGAGATGAGGAACCCGAGCTTCAAGGCGGCCAGCGGGTCGACCTTCGAGATCGTCATCTTGATCTGGCGAATACCAACGGCCTGCTTCTTCGCATCCGGCTGTGACGCAGCTCCAGCTGACGCCACGTCGGGTGCCGCACCGCTGTGCGCCGTACCCGCTCCCGACTGAGGCTGTGCCTCCAGTGTCACGGGCGCGCCCTTACCGGGCACACTGTTCTGCGAATTCTCGCCAGCCTTGGACTCTTTTTTACTCATAATTCTCCGTCAATGGGCGCCTGTGCGTGATAGCCCAGGCTGCCCGCACTCTCCCACCGTCAGGACCGGAAAAGTACGGGCGTTGATTGGCCTCTATAGGAAGTATGCCTTGTTCGCGGGTACCTTGGTGGCGTGTACGCGCTAGGTCACGTTGTCACGCTTTCTCAGCGCACATACACCCACCCGGACACGACCATTACTCGGAATCGCGCTCCGCAGGGTGGCCACCCGCTTCCTTAGGGAGTCCGCTGGCGCCCGGCTGCCCCTTGTCAGAGCCACCGGCGGCTTTGGGCAGACCGCTCGGGCCTTCAGCGCCCACCTTCGAGCCACCAGCTGCTTCTGGCAACCCCGTGGGGCCTTCATACTCGCGCGGTGCGGGTTCGACGAAGTCGTCGTCGTGCTTCTTGTCGCTCATTACTGCCCCTTCGTGGCGCCAAAACGACGCCCTTGAACTGCACCGATGCCGAAAGGCACCAGCTAGGCCTCCGGGTTTTCCGGAACCTCAGTATGATTCTCCTCATTCTCCGAGCTCAGCTCAATAGTTCCCTCGGCGGAGTTCGGCGAAGTTTCAGAATTCTCCGATCCATCACTATCGGCGATCGCAGCCTTGGCGTCCGCTTCCTCGGCAACGTCCTCCAGCTCCTTCTCCACATTCCGGGCAATGGCGATGATCTTGTCGCCCTCTTCAGGACGGGTGAAGGTGACGCCCTGGGTGTTACGGCCGGTGACGCTTACCTCGTCCACTGACGACCGCATAACCTTGCCGGACTCCATGATGACGAGCACCTCTTCACCCGGTTCAGTGATGAGAGCACCCACGAGTTCGCCACGGGCCTCCGTGATCTTGACAGCCTTGATACCCAGGCCGGCACGGCCCTGGACACGGTAGTCGTCCACGTTGCTGCGCTTAGCAAAGCCCCCCTCGGTCACCACGAAGACCTGCGCGTTCTCGCGTACCACGTCCATAGTGAGAAGCGAGTCGCCGTCGCGGAACTTCATACCGGTCACTCCGGAGGCGGCGCGGCCCATGGGCCGCAGTGCGTCGTCGGTGGCCGTGAAACGCAGCGACTGACCACCACGCGAGACGAGCAACAGGTCATCGCCCTCGTTCACGAGGCACGCGGCTACCACCTGATCAGTCCCGCCCTCGGCATCCTCGCGCAGACGAATGGCGATGACGCCACCGGAGCGCGGCGAGTCGTACTCGGTCAGGCGGGTCTTCTTCACCAAGCCGCTGGCCGTGGCGAGCACCAGGTAGTCGGCCTGCTGGTAGTCCTTGAGGGTGATCGTCGAGGCAATCGTCTCGCCGGGTTGGAAGGCCAGCAGGTTCGCCACGTGCTGCCCCTTGGCGTCACGGCCGCCCTCGGGCAGCTCGTAGCCCTTAATGCGATACACGCGGCCCAGGTTCGTGAAGAACAGGTGCCAGTCGTGAGTGGACGCTACGTCGAAGTGTTCGACGACGTCGTCGACCCGCAGCTGCGCGCCCTTAATTCCACGACCACCGCGATGCTGTGCGCGATACTCGGACACCTTCGTGCGCTTGACGAAGCCACCGCGGGTGATTGTCACCACGACGTCCTCTTCGGGGATCAAATCCTCGACACTCATCTCGCCGTCGAACGGGAGGATGGTGGTGCGGCGATCATCGCCGTACTTGTCGACGATGCCGCCCAGCTCCGTGGAGATAATCTCGCGCTGGCGCTCCGGGCGGGCAATGATGTCCTTGTAGTCGGTGACGAGGGCGAGCTTCTCGTTGTACTCGTCCATGATCTTCTGACGCTCGAGGGCGGCGAGGCGGCGCAGCTGCATCTCGAGGATAGCGTTGGCCTGGATCTCGTCGATCTCCAGCATCTCCATAAGGCCGGAGCGAGCCTCGTCCACGGTGGGCGAGCGGCGGATCAGGGCGATCACTTCGTCGAGCATGTCGAGGGCCTTGAGGTAACCCTCGAGGATGTGAAGGCGCTTCATGGCCTCGCGCAGGCGGTACTCGGTGCGCCGGCGAATCACTTCCATCTGGTGAGTGACCCAGTGGCGCACAAAGCCGTCGAGCGAGAGCGTGCGCGGCACGCCGTCGACCAGCGCCAGCATGTTGGCCGGGAAGTTGTTCTGCAGCTGGGTGTGCTTGTAGAGGTTGTTGAGCACCACCTTCGCAACGGCATCCCGCTTGAGAACGACGACGATGCGCTGTCCCGCACGCCCGGAGGTCTCGTCGCGGATGTCGGCGATGCCGGGCAAGCGGCCATCCTTGATGCCCTCGACCATCTTGTCGAGGAGGCGGTCCGGGTTGACCTGGTA
This sequence comes from Actinomycetaceae bacterium, assembly GCA_039812645.1. Classification (GTDB taxonomy): domain Bacteria; phylum Actinomycetota; class Actinomycetes; order Actinomycetales; family Actinomycetaceae; genus Ancrocorticia. The sequence goes on along the minus strand of JBDIAV010000098.1, from coordinate 7,446 downwards.
GGGGAGGTCGGTGATGACGAGGCACTGGCGATTGTTAATCTCGTCCACCTCGACGATGGCGCGCTGGGTGATCGAGCCGTGGCCGGTGCGGTACATGTCTTCAATACCGCGGGTGCCAAGAATGGTGGCGCCAGTGGGGAAGTCCGGCCCCTTGACGCGGCGCATTAGCTCACCAAGCAGCTCTTCCTTGGAGGCCTCGGGGTGAGCCAGGTACCACTGCACGCCCTCGGCAACCTCACGCAGGTTGTGCGGGGGGATGCGCGTGGCCATACCCACCGCGATACCCTCCGAGCCGTTGACCAGCAGATTTGGGTAGCGTGCCGGGAGCACCACCGGCTCCTGAAGGGATCCGTCGTAGTTCGGCTCGAAGTCGACGGTGTCTTCCTTGATGTCGCGGACCATCTCCATGGCCAGCGGGGCCATCTTGGCCTCGGTGTAACGCGGGGCGGCGGCACCGAGATCGCCGGGGGTACCGAAGTTACCCTGGCCGGCCACCAGTGGGTAGCGCAACGCCCACGGCTGCACCATACGTACCAAGGTGTCATAGATGGCGGCGTCGCCATGCGGGTGGTAGTGACCCATGACATCGCCGACAATCTTCGCGGCCTTAGAGAAGGAGTTATCGGGACGGTATCCGCCGTCGTACATGGCGTACAGGACGCGGCGATGAACCGGTTTCATGCCATCGCGGACGTCCGGAAGCGCACGGCCCACAATGACGGACATGGCGTAATCGAGGTAGGAATTCTCCATTTCTTTCTGGAGATCCACGTCCTTGATCTTGCCGTGGTTGTAGCCGCTGGTCTGGTTGTTCTGATCTTCACTCACGGATTTTCAACCTCAGATATCAAGGAAACGGACGTCGTGTGCATTGCGCTGGATGAAGCTGCGGCGGGACTCGACGTCCTCACCCATGAGGATGGAGAACGTTTCGTCAGTGGCCGCGGCCTCGCCAATGGAGACCTGCTTGAGGGTGCGGTGCTCGGGATCCATGGTGGTGTCCCACAGCTCCTCCGCGTTCATCTCACCAAGACCCTTGTAACGCTGGACGCGCTGGGACTCATCCTTGGGCAGGCGGTAACCCTTGCCCCTACCCTCTTCCAGCTTCGCATCACGCTCACGGTCCGAGAACACGTAATCGTGCGGCGCGTTTGTCCACTTAATGCGGTAGAGCGGCGGCATCGCCAGGTAGATGTGGCCGTTCTCCACGAGCGGGCGCATGTAGCGGTACACGAGCGTGAGCAGCAAGGTGGCAATATGCGAGCCGTCTACGTCGGCGTCGGCCATGAAGATGATCTTGTGGTAGCGCAGCTTGGAGAGGTCGAACTCCTCACCAATGCCGGTACCGAAGGCGGTGATGAGGCCCTGGATGGTATCCGAGCTGAGCGCACGATCAAGGCGGGCCTTCTCCACATTGAGGATCTTGCCGCGGATGGGCATGATCGCCTGGTGCTCCGGGTCGCGGCCGTTGACAGCCGAGCCACCTGCGGAATCACCCTCGACGATGTAGACCTCGCACTCCTCCGGGTTACGCGAGGTGCAATCTTTGAGCTTGCCGGGCATCGAGGCGGACTCGAGCACGCTCTTGCGGCGGGTGGCCTCGCGAGCCTTACGGGCCGCCTGACGCGCCATGGCCGCCTGGGAGGCCTTGCGGATGATGTCGCGCGCTTCGTTCGGATGGGCATCAAGCCAATCCGTAAGGTTGGCATTCATCTGCTGCTGCACAAAGGTGCGGGCCTCGGTGTTGCCAAGCTTCGTTTTTGTCTGGCCCTCGAACTGCGGGTTGCCGAGCTTAACGGAGATGATGGCGGTAAGGCCCTCGCGGATGTCATCACCGGTGAGGTTGGAATCCTTCTCCTTGAGCAGGCCACGATCACGTGCGTAGCGGTTGATCACCGAGGTGAGTGCCGCACGGAATCCCTCCTCGTGGGTGCCACCCTCAGTGGTGTTGATGGTGTTGGCGAAGGTGTTGACCGTCTCCGAATAGGCGCCGGTCCACTGCATCGCCACCTCGCACTCGATCATCTTCTCGAGGTCTTCGGCCTCGAAGTAGATGACGTCTGGGTGAATGATGTCTGCCTTCTTGGTGGCATTGATGTGCTTGACGTAATCAAGCAGGCCACCCGAGTAGCAGTAGGAGACCTTACGGAAAATCTTGGTGCCGTCATCTCCCTCAGAGTCGTCGCCCGTCACCTCGTCACCCTCGGCAATTGCGGAAGGACGCTCGTCAATGAGGGTGATGCGCAGGTCCTTGTTGAGGAAGGCCATCTGGTGGAAACGCTTACGTAGCGTCTCGAAATCGTAGTCTGTGGTCTCGAAGATCTCCGGGTTCGCCCAGAAGGTCTGGGTGGTGCCCGTCTCGTCCGTTTTTTCGCCACGCTCAAGCGGAGCCACAGGAACGCCGTGCTCGTAGGCAATACGCCAGACGTACCCGTCACGCTTGACCTCAGTCTCCATGCGGTTGGACAGCGCGTTCACCACGGAGACACCCACGCCGTGCAGGCCGCCGGACACAGCGTATCCACCCTGACCGAACTTTCCGCCGGCGTGCAGGATCGTCATGACCACTTCCACGGCGGGGCGATGCTCGGTGGGGTGATCATCCACCGGAATACCACGGCCATTATCGACCACGCGAATGCCACCGTCGGACAAAATCGTCACTTCGATGTGATCGCAATAACCAGCCAGTGCCTCGTCCACCGCATTATCTACAACCTCGTAGACAAGGTGATGCAGGCCACGCTCTCCCGTGGAGCCAATGTACATTCCGGGGCGCTTACGCACTGCCTCCAAGCCCTCAAGGACGGTAATATTAGAAGCGTCGTATGATTGAGACTTGGACACCTCACTCACGTGGGCGGCCGGAGAACCCGGTTGAGTTTGCTCAGTTGAGTCTTGAGTCTGCTCAGGTACGTTGGAAACGTCTTCAGCCACGCTCGGCTACTCCTTAACGGTGAATCACAAGATGCGAAATTCGCCTTCTGGCTCACGCAACCTCGTTCTGGTAGGTCCCCACACAAAATAGGGCACGTCCCATTCTAGCGTAAATTGCGCGCTTTTCCGAGTGGTTGGGGCAACTATCGGCAGTTTCGCACCACATTCTCGACGACGTGGCCCGGACCAGCCCGCCACCTTCAGAAATCTGCACGGTCAACGCCGCCGTCAGATTCGGACCACCTACCATCGGGGGGAGATCCAGGCCTCCAGCGCCGCCAAAGGGGTGGCGTTTTCCGGTACGTGCGACGGTTTTTCCCGCGGAAAATGTGTTACGTGAATCCAAAAACGTTACACGTTCCGCCCACGCACCCACTCAGCTTCGGGTCAGATATTCGCCATGATCACCCATACGTGTCACGCGGCCCGCGGCCCGGCACCGAGTACCTCCCGTGCCGCCATGACGGCTTCTCCGGCCCCTTAACAATGATCTGCTTGACCACACCTTCACCAATTTCCTCGGCAATCCGCGCATCTAGCGCCGCCAGCAGCGCCTTAATCTGCGTCTCCCAGGACGAGGACGACGCCCGCAAGGTCAGCACACCCTCCTCGGTGAACTCCTCGACAACACAGTTCTTCGCCACATTGGGGCCCACGATCTTGGGCCATTGCGCCGCCACCGAGGCGATTTCCAACCGCTGCGTCCACCCTTTGTCCTGGACGGCACGCTTGAGCAGCATGGCAATGGGCTTCGGGTCACGACGTGAAGGGCGCGGGCCAGATCCCACGTCTCCCCAGCCGGGCCCCGGCGTGTACACCTCGTCTCCGAGCGCCTGATCTTCCGTAGCTTCTTCGAGCGAGCGGGCTGCCTGCGCCGCGCTTGGCCGCCGGGTGCGGGTTTCACCACGATTGAAGGCCGCTTCGCGCACCCGATCCAGCGCGGTCAGAGCAAGAATATCCCCGTGCCGCTCCGCTGATTTCCGCTTGGCCGCCGCGACCTTCCCGCCGGATCGCGAGTCAGCCATCGTCCTCACCGCGTGTATCCACGTCGTTGACCCCCGGTCTTACTTCACCGGTCACCACCGGTTCGTCGCCCAGACCCTCCTTATCCGCGGCCCGTCCGGCAGTCACTCCCGCCGACTCCTCGATTCTTTCGACGACGCCGTCGTGCACCCAAAATCGCGCCCCGGCCAGCTTCTCGGGAAGGTCGTCGCCCACGGCTGCCGTGACGAACACCTGCTGAGCCTCGGAGACAATCTCGGCGAGGCGTTCGCGGCGGCGCGCATCGAGTTCGGCGAAGACGTCGTCGAGGATGAGGATGGGCTCGCCGTCCTCGGCCCATTCCCCCGAGACGTCCTCGCGCAACAGTTTCCAGGCGCCCAGGCGCAGTGCCAGCGCGTAGCTCCACGATTCGCCATGCGAGGCATAGCCCTTGGCGGGCAGCGTGCCGAGCGAAAGAACTACTTCATCGCGGTGCGGGCCCACAAGATTGACCCCCCGTGCGATCTCCTGATCCCGCTTCTCGGCCAGGGCGGTGAGCAGGCGGATTTCGGTGAGGTCGACGTCGGCCAACTCCGCCTCGTGGTCAGCGACCAACTGGCGGGCCTCTTCACCGCCGGTGGTGACCGCGGGAGAGTCCGCACCCTCGGCGCTACCCACAACCCCGCGCTCGTCTAAGAACTGCTCAGGGGGCGGCAGGTGGAAAGTCCCTCGGTTGGCGTTATCCAGGTAGTCCACCCGCGCCACGCCGCGCCCTCCGGACACGGCGCGGTAGTACTCGGCCACGTGCGGGCGTAGCCCGGCCACGATGTGCGAGCGGGCGGCGGTAATTTGTGCACCCAGACGAGCTAACTGCATATCCCAGACGTCGAGCGTGCTGCCATCCACCTGCTGTCCGCGGCGGCGTTGCGCCCCGCAAGCCTTGAGGAGCGCGGCGCGCTGGCGCAACACCTTCTCGTATTCGGCTTTCACCCCGGCCAAACGCGGACGCAGCTGCACCATGATGTCGTCGAGGAACTGGCGCCGCACACCCGGTTCGCCGCGCACCAGCTCCAGATCCTCGGGGGCAAACACGACGGTACGAACCTGGCCGAGTAGTTCCGCGGGCCTCACCTGGCCACGGTTGAGCCGCGCTCGGTTCGCACGCCCCGCAAAAATCTCCACCTCGACCGTCGACGGATGCTCACCATGCATCACTCGCGCCTGCACCACACCGGCCTGCGCACCCTGGCGCACGAGCGCGTGATCCGAAGACACCCGATGCGAGGAAAGCGTTGCCAAATACGCAATTCCCTCGACGATATTCGTCTTACCCTGGCCGTTCTCGCCCACGAACGTGGTGACGCCCCGGTCCAGCTTGATAATCATCTGGCGATAGGACCGGAAATCAGAGAGAGCCAGGTCCGTGAGATACACCTACGTCTCCCTTCGTGTGTTTTCCGACGACGACGTCCCGACCAACCGTTTCCAGAAACTACCGAACGTATCCGGACAATCCCAGCAAAACTCTGTGTCCCGAATACCCGAAACAGCGCGCCTCCGCCGAAAAGTCCGGAACATCACCTGTCGTTGATCAGCCTCCGTAGACGCGGATCGGCATGAGCAGCAGGCGGAAATCTTCACGATCTTCGCCCTCGAGCTCGGCCTGAGCGGTAAGCACCGCGGGCTTGGTGGGGTGTACGAACGAGAGCCGAACGTAGGCTTCGTTGATGGCGCCCATGCCTTCTTGCAGGAAGGAGGGGTTGAAGGCCATGGCGATGTCCTCGCCCACGAGGGCGGCTTCGAGTGCCTCGCTGGTCTGCGCGTTATCGCCCTGACCAGCCTCGAGGACCACCTGACCCTCGGTGAAGGAGAGCCGTACAGCAGAATTTTTCTCAACGACAAGGCGCGCACGCTTGATCGCATCAAGCAATTCCTGACGGCGCACGATCGCGTAGCCGTTGGTATCGGAGGGGAAGAGATTGCGAACGGGTGGGTATTCGCCGTCGATCAAACGAGCAACGGAGCGGCGGCCTGCTGCAGCGAAGCTGACCATTCCGGCGCGACCGGAGGTATCGATGGAGACTTCCACCTTGCCCACGGAACCGAGCGACTTGGCGATGTCAGAGAGGCGGGCGGCGCGCACCAGGATACGGGCGGAGTAGTTCTCCTCTGTTGGCTCCCAGGTGAGGTCGCGGACTGCGAGGCGGTAGCGATCGGTTGCCATGAGCGAAACCTGGCTGCCGTTGATTTCGATGCATACGGAAACCAGCAGTGGCAACGTGTCATCGTTCGACGCCGAGGACACTACCTGGGCCACAGCTTCCTGCCACACGGCACCGTCGACGGTACCGCTCACCTGCGGAAGTGTGGGCAGCTCGGGGTAGTCCTCAAGCGGCATGGACTGCATGGAAATGTGGGACGAGCCGCAGACGATTTCCAGCTTAGTGCCGCGCACCTCGAGGTCGATCGGCTTGTTGGGGAGTGCGCGGGCGAAATCTGACAGGAGACGCCCGTGAACAAGGATGACTCCCGGTTCATCAACTGCGGCTTCAATCACCGCGTGAGAAGAAATATCCGGATCATAGGATCCCAGCGAGACTGTGCCATCGGTTGCGGCTTCGATACGGATTCCAGCCAACACCGGCAACGATGGGCGGGTGGGGATCGTCCGAGCAACCCAAGATACGGCATCGGCGAAGACGTCGTGCTCAATGCGAAGCTTCACAGCTCATCCTTCTTCTCTACATACATAACTTCCCCTACTCTACGCGAGATGTTGCCGGGCGAGGATGCCGAGCTAGACAAACACGAGGAGAAATTTTTGACATTTTGAGTGGAGAAGCTTTCTGGCGAGGGTGAGGGACCCTGAACTTACCACCCGGAAGAACTGGAGGAAGTTCCGGCGACGTTCTCGACAACCTTCGCGCAGCAGTCGGCGATCGCATGTTGTTCTCGGGGTAAATAAGTTTAGTAGTAGTAATAGGGGTTGTGGAGCCTGTGGATACTTGTTCGAATCGGCGGTAGCTCAAACAAAACTCACCCTATTGTAGTGTGGACAAGATGCGACTCGAGCTGTGGATGAAATGCCTTACCTGTGGATGGCACACTTCGAGGCTTCGAGTGTCCACTACTCGAGATGATCTATCCGCAGAATAGAGGTCTTCCCCCACAGGATGTACACAGGCCCTGTGGACGACGACGAGGTGACGCGTCGGGGAGTTCTTTGCTCGCCTCGGGGCGGGGTGTCAAGGTAAAAATGTTCCTCCTATGACGAGGAAGTCCTTTGGTTGCCTCGAGGTGGGGTCGGTTCGCGTGTTTGTGCACTGACAAGAGCGTGTGTGACCGAAAGGGTGGACGCATATAACCAGAAAAGTGGATGTGTATCACTAAAAAGGTATGGAAATAGTAAGGAAATAGCTCCGGTGTGGTGGAACTGGGACCCAATGGAAGTTTCAGGCACCTCTGTGCACACGCTCCGTGTTAATTCTCGGGGAGAGGGCGTGGGCGCACCCTCCCAACCTCTGAAGA
>JBDIAV010000097.1:0-11193 GCA_039812645.1 Actinomycetaceae bacterium | reverse complement strand
CAATTCACCCGCATTCATCAAGATTGAAGAAAAGGAAGAAAATGGCAAGCGAACTCATTGCTACAGCTCTCAAGACGGCCGATGAGACGAAGGCGATTGCCTTCGGAGACGATGTTCTTGCCGACACCGGAAAGATCTTCGCCGCCGAATTCCCCGGTGCCAAGGTTCTTGTCGTTGCGGATGAGAACACTTTTGGTGCAGCAGGCGACGTCGTCGTCGCTTCTTTGAAGGAAGCGGGCGTGGAGTTTGTCGAGGATCCCTACGTCTTCCCAGGAACTCCCACGCTGTATGCAGGCTACGAGAACGTCGAGATCCTGCGTGAGCACGCTAGGCCCCTCGAGAACACCGTCATCTGCTCTATCGGTGGAGGAACTCTCAACGATATTGCCAAGCTCGCCTCTGGTGAGCTCGACCGCCCTTACATGAATGTCTGCACGGCAGCGTCGGTGGACGGATATGCGTCCTTCGGCGCATCGATTGCCAAGGACGGTTTCAAGATCACCCGCAACTGCCCTGCCCCGGTTGCTCTTGTTGCCGATAACGACGTGATGGCTCATGCACCTCAGCGTCTAACTGCCACCGGATACGGGGATCTCATTGAGAAGATTCCTGCCGGAGCGGATTGGATTCTCGCCGATCTCTTGGGCATTGAAGCTATCGACGACTATGTCTGGAGCTTGGTCCAGGGCCCGCTGCGCGAGTCGCTGGCCTATCCGGCCGAACTTGCCCAGGGAGATGTTAAGGCCATTGAGCTTCTTGCTGAAGGCTCGATCATGTCCGGCCTGGCTATGCAGGCCGCCAAGTCCTCGCGCCCCGCTTCGGGCGCTGGCCACCAGTTCTCCCATACGTGGGAGATGGAAGGGCACGGCCTCGACTGGGAGCCTCCGCTGTCCCACGGCTTCAAGGTGGGTATTGGCACGGTGGCATCATGCGCCATGTGGGAGATCTTCCTGAAGAAGTCCGTCGAAGATTTTGATATCGAGAAGGCTCTCGCAGCGGTGAAGTCGCCTGAGCAGATTGAGAGTGAGGTCCGCGGCGCCCTTGCTCCCCGGATGCAAGAGGAGGCTGTTAAGCACTCCCTGAAGAAGCGCACCGAAGGAGACGAGCTTGTTGCTCGCATCGAGCTGCTCAAGAAGGTGTGGCCCGAGCTCAAGGAGCGTTGCGAGGCGCAGCTTATCACCGCGCAGGACGCCATGGATCGCCTCAAGGCAGTGGGTGCGCCTTACCATCCTGAAATGATTGACATTGATTGGGATCGTTTCCGCGAAACCCATTTCAAGGCTCAGATGATCCGCGACCGCTACACGGTTCTGGATATTCTGACCGACCTGGGCATCCTTGACGAAGTTGTTGAGGAGCTCTTCTCTCCGGAAGGTTTCTGGGGCCAACATCGCCACCCGGAAGCCTGACGGAATAACCCCTCAAGGAGAACACATGTCAGATAAGAAATATCTGGTTGGTATCGATTTCGGTACCCTGTCCGGCCGCGCCATCGTTGTTGATGCCGCCACTGGTGAAACACTTGGTACGGGCGTCACGCCGTACCGCTACGGCTCGATGGAGCGCACTCTGGATGCCGCCGATGGCCAGCCGCTTCCTCCCGAGTTCGCACTCCAGAACCCCGATGATTACATCGAAGTGCTTGGCACCGCGGTTCCCAAGGCAGTCGAGGAGTCCGGCGTGGACCCCGCCGATATCGTCGGCATCGGCATCGACGCCACCTCCGCCACCGTGTTCTTCACGGACAAGGATGGCGAGCCCCTCTGTAACAAGGAGGAGTTCAAGAACAATATCCACGCCTATGTGAAGCTGTGGAAGCATCACGGCGCCCAGAACCAGGCCGACCGCCTGGTCATGATCGCCGAGGCCCGCCGCGAGCCGTGGCTTGGCCGCTACGGTGGTGTGCTCTCCAGTGAGCTGCTGCTCCCCAAGGCTCTCGAGGTCTTCGAAGTGGCCCCCGAGGTCTACGAGAAGACGGACGTTGTCTGTAACCTGCTCGACTGGCTCACCTGGAAGATGACCGGTGTTCTCACCGGCGCTGCGGGCGATTCCGGCTACAAGCGCATGTATGTCGACGGCGGCTACCCCTCGCACGAGTACCTGGAGGCCGTCAAGGCGGGCTTCGGCGATTTCTTCAAGGACAAGATGGACTACCCGGTGCTGCCGCTGGGCGGCAAGGTGGGTGAGCTGACCGAAGACATGGCCAAGCTCATGGGCTTGGCACCGGGTACCGCTGTGGCCTCGGGCAACATTGACGCCCACGTCCAGGTTGCCGGCGTGAACGCCGTGCGTCCCGGCCAGCTGACCGCCATCATGGGCACCTCCAGCTGCTACGTGGTCAACCACGAGGAATACCGGGACTGCCCCGGCGTCTTCGGCACCGTGTACGGTGGCGCCGTCGATGGTCTATGGGGCTTCGAGGGTGGTCAGACAGCCGTGGGCGATATCTTCGCTTGGTTCACCGAGAACTGCGTCCCGGAAGCCTACGCGGTGGAAGCGCGCGAGCGTGGCATCTCTGTCCACCAGCTCATGGTGGAGAAGGTCGAGGGTCAGGACGTGGGTGAGCATGGCTTGCTCGCACTCGACTGGCACAACGGTAACCGCTCCATCCTTGCGGATGCGAAGCTGTCCGGACTTATTATGGGCCTGACGCTTACCACTCGCCCGGAGGAGATCTACCGCGCGCTGCTCGAGGCCACCTGCTTCGGCGCCCGCGTGATCGTGGACAACTTTGAGGAGCACGGCGTCACGATTGATGAGATCGTCGGCTGTGGTGGTCTGCTGAAGAACAAGTTCTACATGCAGCTGCTCGCGGACATCTCCCGCCGTCCGATCTCTGTCTCTTTGGAGGAGCAGACGGGTTCCCTCGGTTCGGCCATCTTCGCCGCCGTCGCCGCCGGTGTCTACCCGGATGTTCGTGCAGCCGCGGCCGCCATGTCCCGCGTCGAGGAGCATGCCTACGTGCCGAACGAGGAGCGCGCGGACCAGTACGAGGCCGTCTACGAGATCTACAAGGAGATGCATGACTACTTCGGTCGTTACGCCGGCGTCTCGCCGATGCACCGTCTGAAGGACATCAAGATCAACCTGTTCGCCGCACGGCGAGGATACGAGGGCTAAATGACGCAGGTTCTGACTGAGCTTTCACCGCAGATTCAGGAAGCGGTCCAGGCAACACGGGAGAAGGTGGCCAAGCTCCATGAAGAGCTCCCCGCTAACAACCTGGTGGTATGGACTGCTGGAAACGTCTCGGAGCGCGTTCCAGGCGCAGATCTCTTCGTGATCAAGCCGTCGGGTGTTCGCTACAACGAACTCTCGGCCGAGGTCATGGTGGTCTGCGATCTTGAGGGTAACAAGATCGTTGACGGGACGCCCGAGCGGCTCTCGCCCTCATCGGATACTGCTGCGCACGCCTACGTCTACCGCCACATGGAAGATGTTGGGGGCGTGGTCCACACCCACTCCACCTACGCAACGGCCTTCGCCGCAGTGCACAAGCCGATTCCCTGTGCATTGACGATGATGGGCGATGAGTTCGGTGGGGAGGTTCCTGTTGGTCCGTTTGCCATTATTGGTGACGATTCGATCGGCCGGGGCATTGTGGAAACCCTGCGTGACTCGCGTTCGCCGGCGGTGCTTATGGCCAATCATGGCCCGTTCACCATCGGCCGCGATGCAACCGCCGCTGTGAAGGCAGCAGTCATGGTCGAGGAAGTGGCGCGAACAGTGGCTGCAGCGATGCAGCTGGGTGAGCTTGTGCCCGTGGCACAAGAGCACATCGATTCGCTCTATAACCGCTACCAGAACGTGTACGGTCAGCACTAGTGGCCGAGGAAGCTACCCGTCTTCGGACGGGTAGCTTCCTTTCACATCCTCACCATTCATATGGCTGAGCCGCAGCGCCGCGGCCCGGTATCTTCCTCCACATAATCCTTCTTATTACGGAACTAAGATTGGGAGAACCATGTCCACAGCAGCAGTGGAACCATTAGTTATCGCCATCGATTCGTCTACCTCCGCCTCGAAGGCCGTCGTTGTGGACGTCCGCGGACATGTCCTGTCCGAAGGTAAAGCGGATATCGATCTGCTTTCGCCCGAGATGAATCACTATGAGCACGATCCTGTCCAGTGGTGGACGTCCACCCGCGATGCCATCACGCAAGCGACAGCCGCCCTCGAACCCGCTGACCGCGCGCGGGTAGCCGCCTTGTGTATCACTCACCAACGTGAGTCCTTTGTTTTAGTCGACGACGACGGCAACGCCTTACGTCCCGCGATTCTGTGGCTTGATTCCCGCGCGGGTGCGGAGATTAAGGAGTTCGGCTCCGCCCACATTCATGAGCTTTCGGGAAAGCCCGCGGATACCACGCCGGCTCTTTATAAGATGGCGTGGCTCAAGCGCCACGAGCCGGAGCTCATTGCCGCCGCCGATAAGGTGGTTGACGTGCATGCTTATCTCGCCAAGCATCTGGTGGGGCGCTGGGTGTCCGCGATGGGCTCAGCGGACACCCTCAACCTCATGGACATTGCCAACCAGGACTATGCCGACGAACTGCTGGATATTGCTGGCGTGCGCCGTGACCAGATGGCTGAGTTGGCGGCTCCGGCGTCGATTATCGGCGAGATCGATCCCGAGGTGTTGGCCCAGTGGGATCTTCCCGAGGGCGTCGTTCTGGTGGCCGGTGTGGGTGACGGCCAGGCCGCGGGCCTCGGAACCGCCGCCATCGCACCAGATGTCGCTTACGTCAACGTGGGGACCTCCATCGTGGCTGGCGTCCATTCATTTGGATATCAGTACTCGCCCGCTTATCGCACATTACTCGGCGGAATTCCCGGCTCGTACGTGCTGGAGATTGTGCAGAATTCCGGCTCTGTACTGGGCAATTGGTTCCGCAAGGAGTTTGGCAAGCCCGAGCTGGAGGGGCGCCCTGACCCCGAGCTCGAGGCTGCGGCTGCCGAGGTTCCTCCCGGGTGTGAAGGCCTGCTGACAGTTCCTTATTGGAATGCCGTTCAGTCCCCGCACTGGGATCCGTTCGCGAAAGGCGTGATGTTCGGTTGGGGTTCGGCGCATACCCGTGCCCATGCCTACCGGTCTATCCTTGAAGGTATGGCGTTGGAACTGCGGGAGAATCTCGAACGAGTTCAGGCTTCGACGGGCCGCCAGCTCACCGAGCTGCGCTGCACCGGTGGTGGTTCGCGTAGCAAGCTATGGCGTCAGATCATCGCCGATGCCACCGGCCTTCCAATGGTGGTATCAGGCGTCAATGAGGTGAGTGCGCAGGGAGCCGCCGTCATGGCGATGGCTGCCATTGGTGCCTACCCCGATGTTCAAAGCGCCGCCGAAGGTATGTCCAGCTTCGTTGAGCGGACAGAACCGGATATGCAAGCCCACGCCCTCTACGGGGAATGGGCGCAGATCCAGCGAGAGATCTACCCCGCAGTGGCAGATCTCTTTACGAGGGCCCAAGTGGTCCTGAATCGTCAGAAGGAAAGGTAATCATGGCGAAAATTGCTGTACTCGGATCGGGAATCATGGCAACAGCCCTGTCGTTCCCGGCATCGGAGAATGGAAACGAAGTCCATCTCATCGGAACCTTCCTTGATCGTGAGATCATCGATTCGATTCAGAAGACGGGAGTTCACCCGGATCTTGGACTGAAGGTGAACGACGGCGTCGTCGCCCATCAGTTGGAAGAAGCGGCGGAGGTCATCAAGGGCGCCGACGTGGTGATGTGCGGTGTCAATTCCTTCGGTGTGGAGTGGGTGGGAGAGCAGCTGGCCAAATTTGTGCAGCCAGGTCAGAAGCTCCTTGTGATCACTAAGGGGATGCGTGCCGATGAGGACGGCACCCTCCACCTTCTGCCGAACATCGTCAAGAGCTACTTCGATCCGGAGTTGGCTGATTCGGTCTCGTGGAACGCCATTACCGGCCCCTCAATCGCCGGTGAGCTGGCAGTTCACCATCACACCGCCGTCGTGTTCTGTGGGCACAATCAGGACGATCTTGACTTCCTTGCGAACCTCTTCCGCACGGACTATTACCACGTGTGGACGTCGCTGGACTTCAATGGCTACGAGACCGGCGCTGCCACCAAGAACGTTTACGCGTTCGCGGCGGGCTTTGCGAAGGGATTGCTGCGCAAGGAAGGCAAGGAGAATGACCGCTACGTTATGCACAACTACTCTGCCGCGATCTTTGCGCAGGGGCAGCGGGAGCTGACGAGTTTCATCAAGCTCATGGGCGGCGATCCGGATACCGCCATCGGCCTCGGTGGTGTGGGAGACATGTACGTGACGTCAGCCGGTGGCCGCAACGTCATGGCTGGCGCATACGTGGGCGAGGGCATTCCGTTCTCTGAAGTGCGCGACAGCCTCATGAAGGGCGTCACTCTGGAGGGTGTGGCCGCTATCAACGTGATCGGCAAGGCGCTGGGACCGTTGACCGAGCGTGGAGTCATCGGCCCCGACGAGTACCCGCTGTGCCGTTTCCTCTACTCGGTGGTGGCGGAGGATGCTCCGCTGGATATGCCGTGGGAGAAGTTCTTTGGTGGTCTGAAGTAGTCTCGGGATTACAACAACTCAATGGTTGAGTAATGTGCGGGTCCTCGCGCTCTCGGTGGGGCCCGCACATTACTTCATAGCAAAATACACGGGGGTTGCAGGTGGCACATCCACAAAGCAAGGACGAGCGTCAGCGTCTTATCACAGAGTTCATCCTTGAGCGGGGGTCCGCTCGCATTGAGGAGTTGCAGGATCTCGTGGATGTATCGCCGATGACGCTTTATCGCGACCTCCATGAGCTGGAATCTGCCCGGATTATTGACCGATTCCGTGGAGAGATCACCGCGGTGGCCACGACGCTCACCGAGACCTCTATGCGTTACCGTGTGGCCCATGAGACGGAGGCCAAACGCCAGCTGGCGGCTCCATTGGTGCCGATTATTAGTCGGGGAATGTCTGTATTGCTCGATGATTCGTCAACGGGATTGATGATTATGGAGTCCTTCGTCGATGTTCCGGCGTTAACGATCATTACTAATAATTGGCAGATCATCCAGTTGGCCGCGAGAACTCCGCACTGGGAACTCATCACGCTCGGTGGACAATACAACCGGCATTTGGATGCCAACTTCGGGCCGGCGGGTGTGGAGATGTTGCGTCGTCTTCAGGCCGACGTGTGCATCATGTCCGCCGCTGCTATCACAGGAGGTGTTGCCTACCATCCTTACAACGCTATTGCTGAGTTTAAGGAAGAGATGCGGAGTGCAGCCCGCTCTTGTTATCTAGCGGCAACCAATCCAAAGTTTGATCGGACGGCTTTGTATCGAGTTGCTGATACCGTCGACTATACGGGCGTTGTTGTTGAGAACACCCTGGACCCCACGATTGTCTCCGCTCTCACGGAGCGCGGTGCAAATGTCTTGCAAGCCGGGGATGACGCGGCGCCGTCGTCGTCGAAAGAAGGGTCCGCGTAACCGGTGACGGTCCAGCTCGCGTACTGTCAGTGGACCTGCCATAGTAGTGGCGTTTTTTATCTCGAAACCGGTGCCGCAGAGCGTGATAGGCTCACAAAATGACTGTACGGCGCGGCGATGACGGGGGCCGCAGCAGCGTCACCAAACATCGGTCACGCACCTCCGACTCCCGAGCACACACGGCACTCTTGCTTGAAGTTTCACGTATGTATTACGAGGAAGAACTCACCCAGCTAGAGATCGCCAATCGACTTCTTTTTTCTCGCACCACCGTATCGCGCATGCTCACCGAGGCGAAGAAGCGCGGCATCGTCCATATTCGAATCACCCATCCCATGGAGCGGGTACTTGGGTTGGAACGTAGCCTCGTTCAGCTCTTTGGGCTGAAGCAGGCGCGTGTGGCTGATTCGGTCGATCCTCTGACTACCCATCTCGAAGTTGCTCGTGGCGCCGCCGATCTGGTGGTCGAAAACTCCGCTGAGGACACGGTGATCACCGTGTCGAACGGGCTGGCGGTGACGGCCACGGTGGAAGCGTTACCGCAGCTGGCGTGGCCGCGTTCTCGCGTGGTGCAGATGATCGGCAGTACCGGGCAGAGCCAGTGGCTTCTCGACTCATCAGAAACGTGCCGCCGTATGGCGCGCAAACTTGGCGGTGCTTTTCACCCAATCCCGGCCCCGCTTGTTGTGGGCGATCCTGTCACCGCAGCGGCGTTGAAATCCGATGGCCAGGTGGCGACCACCTTGGAATTGGGGGCGCGAGCCGACCTGGCTCTGACCGGGATCGGCGCCGTGACGGAGGGGCGTTCCGGGCTCATTCTCCGTGAACATGAGAACGATGAGGTTGTTCGGCGGCTACAGCAGATGGGCGCCGTTGCCCATATTGCCGGGTATCACCTTTCCCAGGCGGGGGATTTGTTGGATACCGATCTGACTGCTCGGACGATCGCTGTTCCTCCCGACCGATTGCGGGAGATCCCGCTTGTTGTCGGCGTCGCGTGGGGTGAGGCAAAGGTTGCTGCAATTGCGGCTGTATTGCGGGGTGGATTCATTTCAGCGCTGGTCACCGACCTGCCCACCGCCGTTGCTCTCCTGAATTACACCGGGAACTAGTTCCGGAGTCGCCGTTCTGGTATGGCCCGCGATCGTAGGGGCCATTGATCCGGGACGGTGTGCTCTCTATCGGCCCCTCTTATGGCGCAGATGGCACTTTCTTCATGGGATAGATCGTGTGATTTTATGACCGTATTTGGTGCCCGATGATGGTGTGTTATTTAAGACGACGACGGCGTCGTGCGGATTTCTATACGCACATATGTCCGTCTTTACTTTCCACGTCACATTAAGTCAGGGTATAAACCGACGAAAATAAGCCAATAAAGTTATCTTGATTCATTCAAGTGAGCATTTGTGCACTCATCTCTCGACTTCATTTCTGTGCGTTGGCAGCATTGTGAGTGGCCGGATAACCCGGCACTGAGGGTGGAACGCAACGTTGCGTTCTCGAACAGGAGGTCACAATGACGTTGACGATGAGGGGTCTGCACCCCGGTTATCGGGGCACGTCGAGGCAGGTGCAGCGATGACGCGCCCACTGCTACAGATTGCGCTGGACAAGAAGGATTTACCCAGCGCGTTGGAACCGCTCCAAAAGGCCGCGCCGAACATTGACATTATTGAGTGCGGTACGGTCCTCATCCTGGCCGAGGGACTGGATGCCGTTCGGAACATTCGTGCATTGTTCCCGGACAAGCCGATTCTCGCAGACATCCGTATTGCCGAGGCTGGGAAGCTACTATCAACGATGGCATTCGAAGCTGGAGCTTCGTTGGTCTCCGTCGTGGCCGGTGCATCAATGACCACCGTGCGTCAGGTGTGCGCGGTTGCTGCCGAGCACGGCGGCGAGGTTCAGATTGAACTGGCGGACGAATGGTACGACGCGGACAAGGCGCGGCAGTGGCGAGAAGCTGGCGCACAGCATGTCATTGTCAAGCGCTCGCGGGATCGTGAGGCCGCGGGAGATCTCTCGTGGGGCGTCGAGGATCTAAATCGAGTTGACGAACTTGCCGGTATGGGTTTCAAGGTGACGATCACCGGCGGCATTACGCCTACCGATCTTGACGTATTTGCTGGTCATCCGGTGAGCATTGTCATTGCCGGGCGTTCTGTTGCCGGCGCAGCCGACCCGCTGGCCGGGGCGCAAGAGCTGCAGGACGCCATTAGCCAGGTGTGGTCATGACAGCGCATGCAATGAGCGGCGTCGACATCGGCATCTACGAGAAGGCTCTCAAATGGGATGGAAGCTGGGCCAACTTGTTTGCCCAGGCCCGGAGGGCAGGCTTTGCCTTTGTTGATCTCTCGGTAGACGAAACTCCCGAGCGCGAGGCGCGGCTGCGCTGGAACAGCGAGGAACGTGCGGCTGTCCTCACAGCCTCTCGCGAGGCGGGCGTACCCATCGGTGGACTCTGCCTGTCGATTCACCGCAAGATCGCTCCTGGTTCGGCGAATCCGGATGTGCGCCAGCGCGCTCGCGAGGTGCTGATCGAAGGCATCGACCTGTGCGCTGACCTCCACATTCCGTTGTTGCAGCTAGCCGGGTATTTCGCCTACTACGAGGTCAATACCGAGGATTCTCGGCGTTGGTACGTGGATTGCCTGCGTTATGGAGCGGAGTATGCCGCACGCCGCGGCGTCGCCTTGGGTATTGAAAATGTGGATGGCACGGATATCGTCTCCATTTCCGCCGCGATGGATGTTGTCGAGGAAATCGGATCGCCCTGGCTTCAGCTCTACCCGGATATTGGCAATATCGCCGAGCAGGGAATGGAGATGATCTCTGAACTACGACGGGGTGAGGGCCACATGTTCGCCATTCACGTCAAGGATGTGCGCAGGGGAGAGCCTCGGCGGGTTTCCATGGGCGAGGGCATCGTTGACTGGGATGTCGCTTTTGCTGAACTCGCCCGCCAGGGCTGGTCCGGTCGTATGATGATCGAGCAGTGGAACGACGACGCCGACGATTCCGCCGAACGTGCCGCTACCGCTCGTGAATTCATCGTTGGACGACTGGCCGCAGCGGGTATTCGCGTTCTCCAACCGGTTACTCAGCCGGAAGAGTCCGGTGGCCCGGACGCCGTCGTCGTTCCCGAATCAATCATCAGACTTCGCGAAGAAGTACTCCACGGGAATCTCATGCTTCCCAAGGCGGGTCTTGTCGCGTGGACTGGCGGCAACCTTTCGGCCCTGGACCCGGAAACGGGCCTGGTGGTTATTAAGCCTTCCGGAATGCTCTACGAAGAGATGACAGCGGAAGACATGGTTGTGGTCGATCTGGAGGGGCGGATCGTCTACGGTACTCGCGGACCTAGCTCCGATACATCGTCTCACCTGGGGATTTATCGTGCGCGGCCCGATGTGATGTCTATCGTCCACACACATAGCCATTACGCCACGGCCTTCGCCGCAGCAGGCCGTCCCATCCCCTGCGTGCTGACAGCGATCGCCGATGAGTTCGGCGGCGACGTCCCGCTAGGAGGCTACGCCTCCATTGGAGGCAACGAGATTGGCGAGGAAATCGTCCGTTCTATCGGGCATTCTCCAGCGATCGTCATGAAACACCACGGGGTTTTCGCAATCGGCCCGACAATCAAGAAGGCGGTCCAGGCCGCCATCATGGTCGAGGACGTTGCTTACACCGTTTCAATTGCCGAAGGATTGGC
>JBDIAV010000096.1:0-11217 GCA_039812645.1 Actinomycetaceae bacterium | reverse complement strand
TTGGAAATAAGGTTGATAACGTCCATGCGGAATCCATCCACACCACGCTTCACCCACCAGCGCATCATCTCGTAGACAGCCTCGCGCACCTCGGGATTCTCCCAGTTGAGGTCCGGCTGACCAGGACTGAAGATTCCGAGGTAGTACTCGCCACTGACGGGATCGTACGTCCATGCGGACGGCGAGAACGACGCCGCCATAACGCACGGTTCAGCTCCCGGCTCACCCGGCGTGTAGCCTTCACGGGCGGGGCGCCAGATGTACCAGTCGCGCTTAGAAGAAGCGGGATCGCGCGCCTCGCGGAACCACGCGTGCTGGTCCGAGGTGTGATTGACGACGAGGTCCATGACGAGCTTGATTCCACGCGCATGCGCTTTATCCATCAGCTCGTCCAGTTCCTCCAGCGTTCCGAAGAGAGGATCGATGTCCTGATAGTCGCTAATGTCGTAGCCGTTGTCCTTCTGCGGAGAACGGTAGACGGGCGACAGCCAGAGAACATCCACGCCCAGCTCAGCCAGGTAATCCAGCCGCGACGTGATGCCAGGGATATCACCAATTCCATCCCCGTTGCTGTCCGAGAACGAGCGCGGATATACCTGATAGACGACGGCGGACTTCCACCATCCGTCGGGTCGGGCTACGGCGTGTGAGTTCGTCGTCATTACTTCCATTCCTTGTTGTTGACGAAACGGATGCGCGGGGTACCGCGGTGTCCACATCCAATTGTCCCGTATCCGCGCACAATTTGCCCGAGAGACGTTCGTCTCCTCAGAAGCAAAAGCGCAGGTCAGAAACCTCCGTGCTCGGGGTCACGGACCGGGCCGTTCGCAAGTCACCGTCTACTGAAATGCAGGACGCCGTCGTCGTCCATCGATATATGGCTATGTCTGCGGCCTTACAGCCTTATAAGGCGCGAGGGCCGCTGACATAGCCACAAGAACTGGTTTCTCTATCAAGAAGGCCGGGTCCGCAACATCTCAGTGTGTTGCGGACCCGGCCCTCACAGAATCGCCAGAAAGGTGACGCTCCTACCCTTAGAGGTGCTTCTGGAAGAACGGGATAGCCGTCTTGAGGGCTTCACCCGCACCGTTCGGCTGGTCGTAGAGATCGTAGTGAGAAACGCCCTCTAGGACGAGCAGCTGCTTGTCCTTCGAGGCCGCACGCTCGTAGATCTCTTGGCCGTCGCCATAAGCACCGAAGGCACCCTTCTTATCGCCGATAACGACGAGAAGCGGCTGGTCAAGCAGTACGTCAGCGAGGTGGAAGGCGTCCCATCCGATAACGGTTGCGCCGTGTGCGTTGTCGAAGGTGGCGGTACCGTTCGGGTGCTGGGCGCGCGGAGTGCAGTAGTAGTCGTAGGCTTCGATCACGTCGATGTCGCCAATCTGCTCCGCAACCTCAGCCGACGGCGGCAGCGCGCCATTCACCGAGCCCTCGGCCTCGCCACGGGCCTCGGCGGTACGGGTCTCCGCCACGGCCTTCAAAACGGCAAGCGGACCACCGGCAAACGCCGCGTTGTCACGGGAAAGGCGGCCCCAGTTGACGCCCGTCATCGACGCAACTGCCTTGAAGCGCTTCTCCGTCTTGGCCGTTGCCCAGGCGTAGCCGCCACCACCGCACACGCCGAGAACGCCGATACGATCGGCATCCACATAAGGCAGGGTGACCAGGTAATCCACCACGCGGCTGAAATCTTCAACACGCTGGTTCGGATCTTCGAGGCGACGCGGCGTACCGCCACTCTCGCCCTGGAAGGAAGCGTCAAAAGCAATGACAACAAAGCCCGCATCCGCGAGTGCGGTGCCGTAGACGTTGCCGGAGGTCTGCTCCTTGCAAGAGCCGATCGGATGGGCGGCGACGATCGTCGGGTACTTTGCCGACTCGTCAAAATCCACCGGGAAGTAGAGATCTGCTGCGATCTCCCAGTACATATCGGCGTTCTGGAACTTGATCGATTGGACGTTGGCTTCTGCCATGATGGTTCTCCGTTCTCAAGGGATGGCGATTCTGGCATGGATAAAAACTCACCTGCGGTTGCCCCACTGCGGCCAAGGACGGCAGCAACAATCGCATCTCTTACATTCTCGTTGATTGGTCGGGGAGGTGCCTGGGACAGATCTGTCCCCCTCTCGTCCGCTTCGTCCCTGTCCCGTCCGCTCCGTCATCCGCGCTTTCTACTGACGTCACCATGGCACTGATGTCACCTCATGGCGCCCCCCCAAATTGCTCCCAAGGAACTCTCTTCTAGATGGTGCCGGCCTCCGCAGATTATGCTCATCAGATGAACGAGTCCACGAAGGAAACCGTCGCATCTGGCCCCACGAAACTGGCGGGTAGCGCCGCCGTCGTATCGGAGATCGTCGTATCGGAGGCAGAGAAGCAAGCAAGCGTGCCCTCGCACGTCTTGAGCCCGGACATCATTCGGGTGGTCGGCGCTGCCACAAACAACCTCCGTGACATCTCCGTGGATATCCCGAAGAAGGCGCTGACCGTAGTGACGGGCGTGTCCGGTTCGGGAAAGTCCTCGCTGGTCCTTGATACCGTTGCCGCCGAGGCGCAGCGCCTCGTCAACGATTCGTACCCGGCGTTTCTGCGCAATCGGCTGCCGCAGATGCCCGCGCCCGAGGTGCAGTCCATGGATGGGCTGACGTTCACGGCGATCATCGATCAGCGCCGCTTCACCGGAAATGCGCGGTCGATCGTGTCCACGGCCTTGGACATCGCGCCGCTCATGCGGCTAGTGTTCTCGCGCATCGGCGAGCCGTCCGCGGGCTACTCCCCCGCCTACTCGTTTAATGATCCCAGCGGAATGTGCCCGCGCTGCGAGGGTATCGGCGAGGTGGTGGACATCGACGTTGTCGAGCTCATCGACCCGGAGAAGAACATCAACGAGGGGCCGGTGCGTTTCAGCCAGTTCCGGCCCGGCGTCTACCGCTGGAAGCGCTTCGCTTACTGCGGCCTGTTCGACCGGGAGAAGCCGCTTAAGGACTACACCGAGGAGGAGATGAACCTCTTCCTCTACGCGGACCAGTACAAACTACCCAACCCGGATCCAGAGTTTCCCAAGACGGCCAAGTTCGATGGCGTCGTCACGAGGATGCGCGACGTCTACGTGAAGAACCGACCCACCAATATCTCGGCGTCCGTTCGTGAGGAACTGGACCGGATTACCACTCGGCGCGTGTGCCCGGAATGTAAGGGAGCGCGGCTGAACAAAGCGGCGCGGGCGAGTCTCATTGACGGGCGATCCATCGTCGATTGGTCCGCGATGTCCGTGTCCCGGCTACGCAAGCTGTTGGAAGAGACGCACGATCCTCGGGTGGAACCCGCACTGGACGGCATCCGCTCCACCCTCGATTCACTGCTTTCGGTGGGCCTCGGATACCTGACGCTCGACCGCACGTCGTCCACGCTTTCCGGCGGTGAGGCGCAACGCGTCAAGATCGTGCGTCACCTAGGCAGCGCGCTGACGGACGTGACGTACGTGTTCGACGAGCCATCTGTGGGGCTGCACCCCGCGGATGTTCATCAGCTCAACAAGTTGCTGCGCAAGCTGCGGGACTCGGGGAACACAGTGCTGGTGGTGGAGCATCACCCGCAGGTGATCGGGATCGCGGACCACGTCATCGACATCGGGCCCGGTGCCGGGTCCGCCGGCGGGCATGTGATGTTCGAGGGCACGCCCGAGGAGTTGCGCGCAAGTGGGACCGTGACGGGCCGGCTGCTTGGGACTCCTCTCGATATCTCCTCCGGAGGTCGACGACGGCGTGGCACCGTCACCATCCACGATGCCCGGGCACACAACCTCACCGGGTTCGACGTGGACATTCCACTCGGCGTTCTCACTGCCGTCACGGGCGTCGCCGGTTCCGGTAAGAGCTCGCTTGCCACCTGGGAGTTGCCGAGGCAGCACCCGGATTTCACGGTGGTGGGTCAGGATCCGCTGCGCGGCGGGGTACGGTCCACGGCGCTCAGCGTGCTCGACGTGGGAGACAGAGTGCGTGAGGTGTTCGCGCAGGTGTCGGGGATGGAGCCCGCCTGGTTCAGCTTCAACTCGAAGGGTGCCTGCCCGGCCTGCCGTGGCAAGGGCTACATCACCACTGAGCTGGCCTTTCTCGACGATGTCTCCAAACCCTGCGACGAGTGCGAGGGGCAGCGCTTCAACGAGACGGCGCTGTCGGTGAAGATTGACGGGCGAACGATCGCGGATGTGCTACGAATGACGGCAGACGACGTCGCGGAACTGTTTGCCGATGATCCCCAAATCACCGGGGCGATGTCCTGGCTGGGTCGGGTCGGGCTGGGATATACGGCGGTCGGGCAGTCGCTCGGCCCCTTCTCCGGCGGCGAAAAGCAGCGATTGTTACTGGCCAAGCATCTGAGCGGGGTCTCCGATTTTTCGGTGGAACGGATTGTGCTGGACGAGCCGACCACCGGACTTCACCCAAGCGACGTGGACCGGATCAACACCTTGTTCAAGGATCTTGTGGACGCTGGGGCAACGCTCGTGGTGGTGGAACACAACCTGCGCGTTATCGCCCGGGCGGATCACGTCATTGACATCGGCCCACGAGCCGGAGTGGACGGCGGACGCGTGATATTTGAGGGGACGCCACGGAAGTTGATGGCGAACGAGGAGTCGCTGACGGGCCGGGCGCTCAGGCTCGGGTCCTAGGCGAGAGCGAGCTAAGGCGCGAGCGAGAGCGAAACGGAGCAGAAGCTGAGGTAGGAGAAGCGGAGACTGAGGCAGGGTGATTCAAAGGCCGAGCGTTACCTTGGCCATCAGCATCTGTTCTCCTTCTCAGCCCTCGCCATTCACCTGACGTCACTATCGTCTGGGGTAGTGATAATTATGAACAGTAAAACCACAGGTAAAACCCGTAGCCAAAAGCTCTTCACCGTCAACTCACTAGTGACCTTCGCAGCGATTCTTCTGTTCACCTGGATCGATGTTCCACGTGGCAATCCCGATGCAGCCTTCGCCGTCGCCGCAGCCATCCTCATCATTCCGGCAACAGGCTGGGCGATGTTGATCCTCGCTGGACTTAACGAATCGGAGCCGCGCAGCATTTTTGCCACGGCAGAAGTGGGAACAAACAGTCAAGAAAACTGTTCACGCCCCGCACACGATCCCACGCGCGTCTAAAACGGGTTGGTCCGTCTCCTTGTCGCGAAAAAGCACCACGTGGTGGTGCGGATTATGGCACGGCACACAGATACTGCGGATGGCACCGCGCCACGAATCCTAGCTACGGCACGTCGTGGCCAGCCGCCTGGAACAACTCGTTCCACTCCACACGGGTGAGTGGGAGATCCGAGCCGAGGCAGGAGCCCACGACACGCTCCGGCGTCGTCGTCCCAAGAACCACTTGGATATTGGCGGGGTGACGCGTAATCCACGCGGTCGCAATGGCGGTTGGTGGCACACCATACTTGTCTCCCAGTCGGGCAATAACCTCGTTCAGCTCGGGGTAGTCCGGGGAACCGAGGAAGGTCCCCTTGAAGAATCCGGCTTGGAAAGGCGACCACGCTTGGACAGTGATGCCGTTCAAGCGGCAGTAGTCGAGCAGTCCGCCGCCGTCGCGCGTAATCGAATCGTTCGAGCCAGCTACGTTCGAGGCAATACCCTGGGCAACAAGCGGGGACTCCGGGATGGAGAGCTGAAGCTGATTCACCACCAGCGGCTGGCGCACGGACTGCTTGAGAAGCTCAATCTGACCCGCAGTGTGGTTGGAAACACCAAACGCACGAACCTTACCCGCGGCCTCCAAATCGTCGAACGCCCTCGCCACCTCTTCCGGCTCCACAAGCGCATCCGGACGGTGGATAAGGAAAACGTCAATGTAATCCGTGTCTAGAGCCCGGAGTGATTCCTCGGCGGAGGTCACCAAGTGCTCATACGAAGAGTCATAGCCCTGACCAGCCAGAATGCCCGCCTTGGTCTGAATGACGATCTCCTCCCGCTCCGTCGACGAGAGATTCAGAGCCGTAGCGAAACGCTCCTCACAACCGTGCATACGGCCGCCGTAGATCGCGGCATGGTCGAACACGTCGATCCCAGCCTCGCGCGCGGTGGCATACAGGCTGCGGATCTCGTCGTCGGTCTTATCGGTAATACGCATCATTCCGAGCGCAATGTTGGAGACGGACGGGCCGCTGGAACCGAGCGAAATGGTCTTCATGAGGGGCCTTTCTGGCGAGAGAACTGGCAAACGGCACGACGCTCCGCGTGGAATCCAACGCAGGCGGCGCACCTTCGAGAATATCGCGATTCCACAGGTTGTGACGTCGCCTGACATGGTGGCTACTAAATGTCAGCGTCGAAATCAGACTCGGCC
Source organism: Actinomycetaceae bacterium (assembly GCA_039812645.1). GTDB lineage: Bacteria > Actinomycetota > Actinomycetes > Actinomycetales > Actinomycetaceae > Ancrocorticia. The sequence goes on along the minus strand of JBDIAV010000096.1, from coordinate 4,879 downwards.
TGTACGTCACGCACAGGCATGTGCTGATTCCGTAGCTAAGAATCAGGCCACTCGGAGCACCGCACCCCACCTTGACAACACTGTGACATGAACAACACCTCGCTAGTCGTGGCGGCAAACGCCTTGCCACCATCCACACCTCACAACACATCCACCACCTGCACACACGCCCCACAAACGGCTCAATTTCCCCAAAAACCTTGTTTCACGTCAGTTTGAACATATCAACACCAGCGAACCAACCAACGAGACAGCCCCAACCTCGAGCCGTCCACGAAGTGATACGCCCTACTACCCACTTGTCATGTAGGTAATGATGGCGGCAGTTATCACTCACTGATTGGGGAGGCCATGTCGGAACGCGTAGAGAGTCCATCAGCCGCACCGGCCGGTCGTGTGCGCATTGCTGATGTCGAACGCACCTTTCCCACCAAAGAGGGCCCACGCACGGTGCTGCGTGACCTCAACCTTGACGTTACCCCGGGTGAAATCATCGCCATCGTCGGCCCCTCCGGGTGTGGAAAGTCCACACTGCTCCGCCTCATTGGCGGCCTTGACTCCCCAACGGCAGGCTCCATCACACTGGACGGCCAAACCATCCGTGCCCACGACGATTCCACCGCCATCGCCTTTCAGGAACCACGTCTCCTGCCGTGGCGCCCCATTGCTCAGAACGTCGCGCTTGGTCTGCCCCGCGGCGTGCGCGGCCGCCAGGCGAAGGAACGCGTCGCTGAGCTTCTCGACCTCGTGGGCCTGACCCACGCCGCTGATCAGCGCCCTCGCGAAGTCTCAGGTGGCATGGCGCAGCGAGCCTCGCTCGCCCGCGCCCTCGCTCGCAGCCCACGCGTACTTCTCCTCGATGAACCCTTCGGAGCTCTCGATGCCCTCACTCGGCTCAAGATGCAGGATCTCCTACTGGACATTCACCGTTCTCAGCCCACCACCGTCATCCTGGTGACCCACGACGTCGAAGAGGCACTTTACCTTGCGGATCGCGTCCTCATGCTCCGCAACCTGCACGCTGTACAGACCAGTCCCGAACGCCCGCGCGCCAAAGTTATCGCCCTCGGTTCGTCGTCCGGAATCGGTGCACTTGGCTCGGCCAGTACGCACGAACCGGCGCTTCAACCCGCCGCGGAATCCCATCACACGGGAGGGTCAATCGCCCGCCTTGTCACCGTTCCCGGTACTCGTCCTCGCGATCGAGGCGCCCGTACCTTTACCGATCTTCGCACCAGCCTGCTCGAAGGGTTGGGCGTCCACAAGCTCACGATCAAGGAGAACGCATGAGCACCTTCACTCGCCGTATCATTCCCGCCACCGTCGCCGGTCTCATGGCACTCACCATGTCCGGCTGTGTGCAGGGCGAGTCCGGTAACGACGCGTCTGCTGCCGCCGACAGCGAGTGGTCAACTAGTACTCTCTCGATCGACTGGGCCACGTACAATCCACTCAGCCTCGTCGTCAAGGATCAGGGTCTCATCGAAGAGGCCCTCGGTGAGGACGTCGAGGTCAGCTGGGTGCAGTCTGCGGGCAGCAATAAGGCCAACGAGTTGCTGCGTTCCGGTTCGGTTGACGTGGGTTCCACGGCCGGCTCGGCGGCGCTTTTCGCCCGCGCCAACGGTTCACCCATCCAGATCATCGACATTTACTCGCAGCCCGAGTGGTCAGCACTCGTGGTTCCTGCCGATAGCGAGATCACCGAGGTCTCGCAGCTCGCTGGCAAATCTATTGCCGCGACCAAGGCCACCGATCCCTACTTCTTCCTCCAGCAGGCCCTCGAAGAAGCAGGCCTAAGCCTGAATGATGTCGAGGTGCAGAATGTTCAGCACGCCGACGGACGCGCCTTGCTCGAGGGAGGCTCCGTCGACGCCTGGGCTGGCCTCGACCCCATTATGGCCGCGGCCGAGGTCGAGTCGGGAGCTAAGCTGATTTACCGCAATGTTGACTTCAATACCTACGGTGTCCTCAACGCCACCGAGGACTTCATCAACAATCACGCGGATGTCGCACAGGTCGTCGTCGACAGCTACGAGAAGGCTCGTACCTGGGCGCTCGAGAATCCCGATGAGACCGCACAATTGCTCGCCGACGCCGCCTCGATCGATCTCGACGTTGCCAAGCTAGTGATCAACGAGCGCACGAATCTTGGCGTCTCGGGCGTGCCCGGCGAGGCACAGATTGACGTCTTCAAGAAGATTGCTCCCACCATCGCCGAGTCGGGTGACGTCAAGGGTGGCCAAGACACGGTTGATGAGGCGATCAATACGATCATCTACGATTCCTTCGCCCTCAAGGCCACCGAATGACAGCCCCCACCCTCGCATCAACCAGCGCTCAGTCCACACCGGATCCTTCAGGGACGACGGCGACCTCTGCAACAGTCGCCACCCCGTCCAGTACGCGCTCCCCACACCAGCGCGTGCCGCTGTGGTCTCGCACCTGGATGAAGATTGCTGGCGGGCTCATCGTCCCGCTCGTCATTCTCGCTGCCTGGCACTTCGTCACCGCCACCGGGATGGTGCCGCCTTACCGGCTGCCTAGCCCGTGGTCCGTGGTGGAAACCGGCGTAGAGATGGTGCGCGGCGGCCAGCTCTGGTTGCACATAGCGATCTCGCTGCAGCGCGTCTTTATTGGCTTCGTCGCCGGATCGCTCATTGCCCTGGCGTTCGCGGCGATCGTCGGACTCTCGCGTGTGGGTGCCATCCTGTTTGCACCCATGCTTGTAGCTCTGCGTGCCGTCCCATCGCTTGCCTGGGTGCCGTTGCTCATTCTCTGGCTCCAGGTTGGCGAAGAATCAAAGATCACGCTCATTGCTATCGGAGCTTTCTTCCCCGTCTATACCACCGTCGCTGACGCGCTGCGCCACGTCGACCCGCACCTGGTGGAAGCTGGCCGTACCTTCGGCCTGCGCGGCTGGTCATTGTTCCGTACCATTCAGCTGCCCGCTGTGGTGCCTTCGGTTGTCTCGGGCCTGCGCCTCGCGCTCGCCCAGGCATGGCTCTTCCTGGTGGCCGCCGAACTACTCGGCGCCTCCATGGGACTGGGGTGGATGCTCAACGATTCGCAGCAGACCGGCCGTGTGGACCGCATCCTGCTGGCCATCGTGCTCCTGGCTCTCCTCGGAACCATCACCAATGCCATTCTCGTCATTTTCGAGAAGGCCGTATTGAAGAGGTGGATGTGACCATCGCCGAAGAAGTTCGTCTTACCGAGACGCGCCGATACCCCGCTCCCGTCGCGTTCGCCGCGCAAGCCAACGTAGACGCCACAATCTACGACGAGGCCAATGCCGATCCCATCGCTTTCTGGGAGCGCGCCGCCGAGCGTCTGGAATGGGCCGAACCGTGGCACACGGCCTGCACCTGGGATCCTCCGGTCCCCGGACCCGACGGACTCAGCGTTCCCCAGGCTACCTGGTTTGAGGGCGGCAAGCTCAACGTGGCCGTCAACTGCGTGGACAGGCATGTGAAAGCGGGCCGGGGTGACAAGGTCGCGCTCTATTTCGAGGGCGAGCAGGGTGACCGCATTGCCGTTACCTACGCCGACCTCCAGCGTCGCGTCTCGCAGGCGGCGCATGGTCTCACCGCTCTCGGAATTGAGCCTGGCGACCGCGTCGTCGTCTATCTTCCCGTCATCATCGAAACGGTTGTCATCGCACTCGCCTGCGCCCGTATCGGCGCGGTGCACTCGCTCGTCTTCGGAGGTTTTTCCGCCGACGCCGTCCGCTTCCGCCTGGAAGACACCGGCGCGAAACTACTGGTCACCTCCGACGGCCAGAACCGTCGCGGCCGCAAGGTCGAGGTCAAGTCCGCGGCGGACATCGCCGCGGCGGATCTTCCCCACCTCGACCACGTTCTCGTGGTGCGCCGCACCGGCCATGACGTGCCGTGGACGGAGGGCCGTGACGTGTGGTGGCACGACGTCGTCGACACCCAGCCCGAAACCCATGAACCGCAGGCCTTCGATGCCGAACACCCGTTGTTCATCATCTACACCTCCGGAACTACCGGCAAACCCAAGGGCCTCGTGCACACGTCGGGCGGCTACCTCACCCACACCAGTTGGGCGCACTGGGCACATTTCGATGCCAAGCCCGACGACGTCCACTGGTGCACCGCCGATCTCGCCTGGGTCACGGCCCACACCTACGAGATCTACGGGCCGCTCTCCAATGGCCTGACGCAGGTCATCTACGAGGGCACCCCGGACACCCCGCACCTGGAACGCCACTTCGAGATCATCGAGCGCTACGGGGTCACCGTGTATTACACGGCACCCACGTTGATCCGCACGTTCATGACATGGTTCGGCGACGACGTCCCCGGCACCTACGATCTCTCCTCGGTTCGGTTGCTCGGCACGGTGGGCGAGGCCATCAATCCCGAGGCATGGGTGTGGTTCTATCGCAACATCGGCCGCGAGCAGGCCCCCGTGGTGGACACCTGGTGGCAGTCGGAGACCGGAGCGGCGATGGTCGTTCCTCTGCCCGGCGTCACTACTCTCAAGCCCGGTTCGGCCACGGTGGCATTGCCCGGTATCGACATGGCCGTTGTTGACGAGCAGGGCGAACCCGTGGCACCGGGCACCTCCGGCACCCTCGTCGCGCGCCGCCCGTGGCCAGGCATGGCCCGCACCATCTGGGGAGATCCGAAGCGCTACCGCGATTCCTACTGGTCCACCTACGCCGGCTGCGGCGAATACGGCGGCTACTACGTTGCCGGCGACGGTGCCACCATCGATTCCGACGGTTGCATTTGGATTCTTGGACGGCTCGACGACGTCGTCAACGTGGCTGGTCACCGCCTCTCCACCATCGAGATCGAGTCGTCACTCGTGGCTCACCCGGCCGTTGGCGAAGCCGGGGTGGTGGGCGTAT
>JBDIAV010000095.1:0-11702 GCA_039812645.1 Actinomycetaceae bacterium | reverse complement strand
ACATGACTCCCAAGGCACAAGCTATCACCTATACCTGCAGCGAATGCGGTTGGACCACCAACAAGTGGGTGGGTCGCTGTTCTCAGTGCGGCGAATGGGGATCCCTCGAGGAAGTGGGGCAGCAGCGCATCGCGCAGGCTCTTGCACCTTCCAGTCCCGCTCTTCCCATCACTGATGTGGCCACTACTGCCTCACACAAGCAAGCCACGGGTGTTGACGAGCTAGATCGTGTCTTGGGCGGAGGTCTTGTGCCGGGAGCAGTCATTTTGCTCGCCGGTGAACCTGGAGTGGGTAAGTCCACGCTGCTTCTTGATGTTTCTGCTCGTGCCGCAGAGCAGAGTTCCGCCGCGGGTAAGGGCCCAATTCTGTATGTGACGGGTGAGGAGTCGGCGTCCCAAGTGAGGCTGCGCGCAGAACGTATCGGGGCGCTCAACCCGCATCTGCACCTCGCCGCGGAATCCGATCTTTCTAAGATTCTCGGGCACGTGAGCCAAACGAGGCCGTCTTTGCTGGTGGTTGATTCTATTCAGACCATCGCGGACGCCAAAGTGGAGGGCGCCGCGGGCGGAGTTGCCCAGGTGCGTGCGGTGTCTGCCGCGTTGGTGGCTCTCGCCAAGGAACGGGCACTACCAATCCTCCTCGTCGGGCACGTAACGAAGGACGGATCGATCGCCGGTCCGCGTGTACTCGAACACGTGGTGGACGTGGTGTGCCAGTTCGAAGGGGATAAGCACTCGCGGCTACGTATGGTGCGGGCCGTCAAGAACCGCTACGGCCCTACAGACGAGGTGGGATGTTTTGAGCTGGTTGATGACGGCATCGTAGGACTAGCCGATCCTTCGGGTCTTTTCCTTTCCGCCCGCAACCTCACCGTACCCGGCACCTGCGCCACCATGACTATGGAAGGGCGGCGTCCCATGCCGGTGGAGGTGCAGGCGCTGGTGGTGCCCTGCGCTGGGTCAGCTCGGCGAACCACCAGCGGGGTGGATTCCTCACGGGTGGCGATGACGGTCGCGGTCTTACAATCCCGCCTTGGATTCGAGATGGATAAACGTGATGTATTCGTCTCCACTGTGGGCGGGGCTAAAGCCAGCGAACCCGCAGCTGATGCAGCCACGGCACTTGCTCTGGCCTCGGCGAACCTCGACTTGCCGCTCGCACCGGGAGTCATTGCTATCGGCGAAGTCTCCCTGACCGGAGAACTGCGCCCGGTCACCGGGCTTCAGCAGAGGTTGGCGGAGGCCGCGCGCCTCGGCTTCACCGTGGCGCTCACTCCAGCACAGAGCGAGAAAGTGAAGGCACCAGCCGGACTACAGGTACGCCGGTGCAGCGATATTGTCGAAGCGATGCGCTCGGTGCTGCCTCTGGATAAGTAGTCTCGGTTGGATATATATGGTGCTTGCTATAGATGGCTGTCGTGATCATCAACCGTGAGGGCGGAGGAATATCGAAAAGAAACCCCCATCGGAAGAGTCAAGCTTTGTTGGCGGGCACACATTCTCACCCCAGGCGGGCGAGCACTCACTCCAATACGAACGCCGTTTGAGTAGATTCTGCGGAGTTGTCCGTAAAGCTAAGCTTGGCCTGGTAACTTCCCGGCTGCGACCAGCTTGCCGTGGGAGTCGCACAGGCCTCGTCTCCAATACCACCCGGCCAGGTCACTTCGAACGAGGTAGTCATACTACGGTCGAGGAGAAGCCGCTTGCTCTCCGCACCAAATCCACACGCCTGAGATGAGACGATGGTGTCGGTACCCGTATTCACCGAGATATCGACGTTGTCCCACCCAACATCTATGGAGCAAGGATGCATATCTGACAGGTTCTCTACACTCACCTTAAATATGATCGCGCTTCCCGCGGGAGAGGTGAGAGGTGCCTCAAGAGTGGTTTTCAGAGTCTCGGGGCTACAGGCGACTGGAGACCAACGCTCAGTCGGATGCTCCTGCTGCGCAGCAACTTGGCCACCACGGTTCCCAAGCAAATAAACAGCAAACATCCCGATGAGCACGACCGCCGCGAGAATAAGCGCGAGGATAAGGATCTTGCGCCTGCGCTGCGCAGACTGCTCCGCAGCGATACGTTTCTGGCGTTCCTGCGCACGCATTCGGGCACTCTGACTCTTGTTATCGCTGGCGGGTCCTGCTGAAGCACGCGGCCTGCGTGCGGGCTGCGGCTTCCTCTCCTCGGACACCGGACGTCGCTTGGGCGTGCCGGTCCTCCTTGCTCCACCGGAGGTACCAGCACCCCCACCAGTCCGACCAGCCGCTGAACGAGGGCTGCCCGCATTTCGACCGCCCGCCTCGCCGCGTCTCGTGCCCCCACTCCGGCCACCTGCATCGCGGCTCCCCGTGCGAGGTGAGGCAGTTCCAGATTTCCGGGCTGTTCCAGTACGTTCTTCTGGACGCTCGGACCGGCGCACCGGGCCTCCGCGCCGTTCTCCACTGTGCGCACCACGAGCGCCACTGCGTGAATCACGATCGCTGCGGGGCGATTCGCTCCCACGATGACCCGTTGTACCACGAGATGCACCGGCCTCCCCGCGGCGTTGACCACCGACCCCTCCACGCCCAGCAGCGCCACTCGCATCACCGCGCGACGGCGCGGACCTACGGGGCTCCGTAGGCCGACTACCTTGCGCTCGATCTCGTGGGCGCTGAGAGCGATTCTTAGGGGCATCAGGCTGATCAGGTCTCACGAATGACACGCTATCACCGCCTCCTGGAAAACTCGCAGAGAAGCCTAGAATCCGGCAGACTAGTGCGGTGTACTTTGCCCTGACGCAATGGTTTGCTCACCATTCTCGCCCGCTTCCCTGGCGTGAGCCCGGTACCGGCGCTTGGCCCATCCTTGTATGCGAAGTGATGAGTCAACAGACCCCGGTAGCTCGTGTTCTCCCGCAGTGGGAGCGCTGGATGCAACGTTGGCCCACCCCAGCCGCCTTAGCCGAGGCATCTCCGGCCGAGGTCATTGTAGCCTGGGATCGCCTGGGTTATCCTCGTCGGGCGCTACGGTTGCGTGAGTGTGCGGCCGCCGTCGTCGAAAGATATGGAGGCGAACTACCCCGTACCCGCGACGAGCTACTCTCGCTTCCAGGAATTGGCCCTTACACTGCCGACGCCATCATTGCCTTCGCTTACCGCGAGCGTTCGACCGTGCTGGACACTAATATCAGGCGCGTTATTGCGCGTCTGAATGGCGACGAGCTCCCTCCGCCGCATCTGCGCAAGGATGAAGTAGCCCGCGCCACGGCTCTCGTCCCCGAGGATGGTGAGGAAGCTGCCCAGTGGAACGCGGCCATCATGGAGCTCGGCGCTCTGGTCTGCACGGCGCGCAATCCGCGTTGCGAGGAATGCCCTCTCTCCGACCGCTGCCAGTGGCTAGCGCGCGGCAAACCCAGCAACGCGGCGCCACGCCGCACCCAGAAGTTCACCGGGACCCACCGCGAGGCGCGCGGCAAGATCATGGCCGTCCTGCGCGGTTCCGGCACTCCCGTGCCCCGCGCGGAGCTCGAAGACCGCAGCGGACTCACTCCCGCACGGTTCACCGCCGCGCTCACCTCGTTGGTCGACGACGGCCTGGCCCGAGAGTTGCCGGACGGTTTCACATTGCCGGAGCAATAGGCATCGTGGGCGATGAGCCACAGCCGCGTATCCACCGACGTCACTTCCACAAGGCTCGGAAACGCTGTCACCGAAATTATCGCTTCGTTATCAGCATGGTCCTGTGCATGGCATACAGGCCGCTTCTCATTTCGACGCTATATTTTCAGTGATGAAAGGACCGTCCTTTCCCACCGGTAGAATGAGACTCATGGAACCCCACATCCGTGTACAACGTTTGGCCCAGACAGGCATCGTGCTCGCCTTCGGAGCCATTCTCATGGGCATGGTAGGCCTCATGATGTCGTGGATGGGCTCGGAGGCGACAACCCGACTTCCACTCATGTTGGTGATACCCGGCGGGTTGATGGTTGCGGCCGCCGCCTACTTGTTCTTTGTAGCAATGCGCGCCACACCCGAATTGTGGCGGAGCCTGTATCAAACCAGCTCGCGGCTTCTCAAGGCTTGTGCCGCGATATCTTTAGTCTCGGTACCCATCGTGGGAATCCTCATCCACTCCCATGAGCCGCTCATTCAAGCAATACTCGTGGCTGCCGTCGGTTTCCAAAGCCCTCTCGTGATGTTCTTACTGGCCCGTATGTTGGAAAAGTCCACCACACGCTAGTAGCTCACCACAGTTCCTTGATCATGCGTGTATTTCCCAAGGTGTTGGGCTTCACCTTGGCCAGATCCAGGAACTCGGCCACACCGTCGTCGTGGGAGAGGAGCATCTCATGGTAGACGTCGGTGCCAATGGGGGTTCCTTCGATCTCCGAAAATCCATGCGAGGCGAAAAAGTCCACCTCGAAAGTGAGGCAAAATAACCGGCGCAGCTTGAGCCTGCGGGCACGCTGCTCCAGCTTATCCAGCAGGAGATGACCTACGCCTGTTCCAAGAACTTCCGGGGCAACAGCGAGCGTACGCACCTCGGCGATATCATCCCAGAGCACGTGAAGGGCACCGCACCCGACGAGGCGGTCCTCCTTATGGGCGACGATGAACTCCTGGACATCCTCGAAGTAAGCGATGAGCTCCTTTTCGACGAGGATCCCACGGGACGCATACGGCGCCACAAGTGCAGCGATGGCGCGAACGTCGGAGGGTATAGCGGAGCGAAAGTGAATGGTCACTGGGATATTCCAGCACCACTCGGCCGTCCTCGCCACGGCCGTTCACTTTCTTCGAGGACGCGCTGGGCACACTCGTCGTCGACCACGAGGTCGGTAACGGCGCCCGAGCGAAGAACTCCGATGAGCGCGGTAGCCTTCGCGGGACCGGCCACGACACACAAACGGCGCGGAATCTTCTGCAACTCCTCCGGGGTGGGGCCCGAGGCGCGTGAGTTGATTTCGATGTCCGAGTAGCTGCCGTCGGAACGCACAAGGACGGTACACACGTCGCCGACGACGCCCTCACGCCGCAGCCTCATGACGTCTTCGTTGCCAAGATAACCGGAGGCGTACACATGGGAGGCGAGCGGAGCGCTAAACGCACCCACGCCAAAGATGGCGAGATCGGCGTTGCGGCCTGCCTCGCGCACCGCAGAGATAGAACGCTCCCGCCACAGCGCGGCGCGAGTAGTGGCGTAGTCGAAGAAAGCTGGAACGGGAAAGGCCATGACCTTAGCGCCGTAGGCGCGGCTAAAGTTGCCAAGCAGCTCGCCCACAAAAGGAATTCCGGTGGTACCGGGGTTGGCAGCGCCGTTGAGTTGAACAACAATGGAGCGCTCCATATGTTTGGGCACAAGGCGCTCGGAGACAGCCGAGAGGGTTGTACCCCAGGCAACGCCGATAGTGTCGCCTTCTTTAACAATGTCCGAGATCATAGCGCCAGCCATGGACGCGACACGTTCCAATCGGCGCAGCTCACTTGTTGGCTGCGAAACCGGAACGATGGTCACCTGGACGCCGTACAGCGCGCTGAGCCGTGACGCCGTCGTCGCCGCAGGTTCCTGGGGTGCGTGCAAGGTGATCCTCACCAAGCCCTCGTCCCGGGCGGAGGCGACGAGACGGGATACCGTGGAGCGCGACAAACCCATCCGTTTCGCAATGGACTCCATGGTTTGCTGTTCCATGTAGTAAAGCAATGCGGCTTCATACGCAAGCCGGCGGCGTTCCAGACTATCTACCACATTCCCTATTGTGCACGATGAGCTGCACAATCTCCCAAAGCACGCGTGCACATATGCACATAATTCAATTGGTATTAGAGACCCACGACACATAGGTAGAGTGAAAGGGTGTCAGCCAAAAAGTTAACCTGCGACGTCGTCATCATCGGCGGAGGAGCTACCGGAGTCGGTGTTCTTCGTGATGCGGCAATGCGCGGATTGAAAGCTATCCTTGTCGAGCGCGTCGATCTCGGTCAAGGAACCACAGGCCGTTACCACGGTCTCCTGCATTCCGGAGGACGGTACGTCGTCTCCGATCCTCACTCGGCCACCGAATGTGCCGAAGAGAATGCCATCCTTACTCGTATCCACCCCGACGCCGTTGAAGCTACCGGTGGTCTTTTCGTTTCCGTTGCCGGCGACGACGAAGAATTCCCCGATCGTTTCTTCAAAGGCGCCGAAGAAACCGGAGTCCCCACGGCCGAAATTTCGGTCAAGGAAGCTCTCCGCCGTGAGCCTCGCCTCAACCCCAGAATCGCCCGCGCTTTCGAGGTCCAAGACGGGACCGTCGACGGCTGGCGTATGGTGTGGGGCGCGGTCGAATCGGCCAAAGCCTACGGAGCCCAGTGTCTGACGTACCACCGGGTCACCAAGATCGAGAGTCGCGACGGCGCGGTCTCCGGCGTGGTGTGCCACGCGGACAAAACCGGCGAAGATGTTCATATTGAATGCCGCGCCGTGGTCAATGCCGCTGGTCCGTGGGCCGGTCAGATCGTCAAGATGGCGGGCGAGAGCGGCGTGGAAGTCGTTCCTGGCCGTGGAATCATGATCGCGATGAATCACCGCCTGGTTAATTCGGTGATCAACCGGTGCATTTATCCCGCCGACGGCGACATCCTGGTCCCCGTTCATACGGTGTCCATTATCGGTACCACGGACGTCCGCGCCGAGGATCCCGATCACCTGAAGATCGAATACGACGAGGTCCAGCAAATGCTCGATGCGGGCGAGGATCTCATCCCGGGCTTCCGCAATTCGCGCGCACTACACGTGTGGGCCGGTGCCCGTCCACTGCTCAAGGATACCCGCGTGGCAGCGGACGACACCCGCCACATGTCCCGTGGCATGAGCGTGGTGCGCCACGATGTCAAGGGTCTTATCACCGTTGCCGGCGGCAAGTTGACCACCTATCGCCTCATGGCGGCCCGCGTGGTTGATGCCGTCTGCGAGGAGCTAGGCGAGAATCTGGTGTGCCGCACGGCCGACGAGCCTGTGGCAGAAGGCCATAACTACAAGGTCACGCATCGCTTGGAAGTGGTGGAGAAAGCCAAGAAGTCCGATCATGGCCTGCCGGACAAGGATCCGATCATCTGCGAGTGTGAGATCGTCACGAAGAAGATGATCACCGATCTGCTCGACGAGCAGCCGGATGCCACCTTTGACGATCTTCGCCGCCAGCTGCGCATCGGCATGGGCCCCTGCCAAGGTGGCTTCTGCGCATCCCGTACCGCGGGCATCGCCCACGAACACGGCTGCTGGAGCGCCTCCCAGGCCACGGAGCTGCTGCGCCTGTTCATGAAGAACCGCTGGGGAGGTATTTACCCAATTCTCAACGGCGCCCAGGCACGCGAGGCCGCACTCGACGAGTGGATCTACCATTCCACCTTCAGCGTGGACGACCTTCCCGTCACTGAACTACCGCGCGGATCCGAGCTCCCCTCGGCAACCCGCCACCCGGCACCGGCACCTGCAGGAGGAGCAAAGTGAGAACTGTAGTTATCGGTGCTGGCATCGCTGGCCTGACCGCCGCGCTGATGCTCAAAGAGGCCGGGGCTGACGTCACCGTCATCACCTACGGCTTCGGTGGGCTCCAGCTCGGCCAAGGAACCATCGATATCCTCGACGCGCCTCGCCCGTTCGACGCCGTCAAGGATTTGCCCGAGGGGCATCCCTACCATGTCATCTCCGAAGATTCGATCCGTGCTGGCTTAGCAGCCTTCAACAAGGTCATTCCATTGGAGGGCAATCTCGAAGAGACCACCGTGCTACCCACGGCATTCGGCGCGCTGCGCCGCACAGGCCTCTACCCCGCCTCGATGGCACATGGGCGCATTGAGAAGGGCGCAAGCTACCTGCTTGTTGGATTCGACGGATTGAAGGACTTCTACCCGCGATTGGCCGCTGAAAACCTGGCAGACCAGGGCATCGAGGCGCGCGGTGAGGTCATCAAGCTGTCTGCGACGGGCGATACCGCCCTCGCCTACTCCCGACTGCTAGCAGAACCGAGCGCTGCCGAAGATCTCGGCCGCCGCCTAGCGCGGTTGGTTCGCACGGGTGAGCGCATCGGTATCCCGGCGGTAGTTCGCGAGGATGCCTGGGCCCGCATCCAGGCAACGGCGGAAGCTCCAGTTTTCCAAATTCCGCTACCTCCCCCCTCCATCCCCGGTTTGGAAATGAATGACGCACTGCGTCAGGAATGCCAGGACAGGCGCATTCGCATGTTCCTTAACGCCAAGGCCATCGGCGCTGACACTCACGATGGCACGATTACTGCCGTCCAGGTCCAGGTCGCTGGCTCAGTTAAGCACATAAAAGCCGACGCCGTCGTCTACGCCGGTGGTGGCATCGAATCCGGTGCTCTGCTACTGGATTCGTACGGGAAGGTCTCCGAGACCGTCTTTGATCTCCCGGTCGAAGCCGGAGTCGGTGTGGAACTCGTGCACGGAGACTACTGGGGCAAGCCCCAGCCACTCTTCGCAGCTGGCCTGCGTGTGGACAAGGACATGCGTCCGGTTACCGCTAAGGGAGCACCCGTTTATCAGAACCTGCACGCTGCCGGAGGGCTTCTTGCCGGTGCTCAGCGCACCCACGAGAAGTCAGGCGAAGGTATCGCGCTAGGAAGCGCCGCCACCGCGGTTGCTGCAATCTTGAGGAGGAACGCATGAGCAGCTCTCTAGATCACGCCCGCGCCTCGCTGGCGCGTGCCAGCCTTGACCAGTGTGTCAAGTGCACCATCTGCGAGACACAGTGCCCGGTAGCAGCGGTCACCCCGTTGTTCCCCGGTCCAAAATACGTGGGTCCTCAGGCCGAACGTCTGCGTGACGGCAAGCCCGTCGATTACAGCCTGGACTATTGCTCGGGCTGCGGCATCTGCACAACAGTGTGCCCCCAGGGCGTCAAGATTGCCGAGATCAACGCGCAGGCCCGCGCGGTGATGAAGGAAGATCATGGATTCCCCATCCGTGACAGGCTCATTACCCAGACCGAGCTTGAAGGCATGTTGCTGACCCCGGTTGCTCCGGTGGCCAACGCCGCTCTCAGCGTCAAGCCACTGCGCAAGGTCATTCAGGCCGTGGTGGGCGTCCATGCGGATGCACCGGTGCCCGTAGCTAAGACACGCAGCTTTGCCGGATGGTTCAAGAAGCGTGGCGGCTCAACTCCCAACCCGAAGGTACCCGCACGCGGACCCGTGGTGTTCTTCCACGGCTGCGCGGGCAACTACTTCGAGGTCGAGACGTCCAAGGCCACCGTCGAGGTGCTGGAGCATTTGGGCTACGAGGTTATCGTGCCCAAGCAGGGCTGCTGTGGCCTCGCCCAGCAGTCGAATGGTTTGTTTGGCGGCGCCACGAAGCTGGTGCGCAAGCTGACCGACGACCTGCGCAGTGCAGGCCGTGACCTCACCATCATCTCCTCTTCCGGCTCGTGCGCCGGCATGGTTCGCCATGAGGCACACGAGATCATGGGTATCGACGATCCGGAACTGGCCGATGTGGGCAGCCGAATGGTCGAAACCTCCGAGTTCCTCGCCGAACTCATGCAGGATGGCGAGTTCCCGGTGGATGAGCTGAAGCGCATCGACATCACGATTCCTTATCACCAGCCGTGCCAGGTGAAGTCGCAGGGCATCGGCAAGCCTGCCATCGAGGTCATGGAAGCCATCCCCGGCGTCACCGTGATCGAGTCCGGCCAGGCATGCTGTGGCATTGCGGGTACCTACGGTCTGAAAAAGGAAAAGTACGACATCGCTCAGAAGGTCGGCCAGCCGCTCTTCGACATGATCAAGGAGACCAATCCTCAGTTGGCCACCTGCGATACCGAAACCTGCCGTTGGCAGATCCGCAAGGGTTCGGGAGCCGCAGTGGTTCATCCTATTGAGATCATCCATGCCGCGCTGGGATTGTCTGAGCTCCCTGCCGGTGTGAAGGTCTCCGGTTAAATAAAGCTCCGTGACCTGCACTTTCACGGTGCAGGTCACGGTATTTATGGTGAAGTCAATCGGGTAGACTTGTGGCCACGGCCACAAAGCTGGCTCGTTTGATAAATACCATCAATTCAGGGTGCTTCCGCACTTTGAAGTCTCTCGACCCACTGGAACCCCAGTGGTTGATAGTCCTCGGAAAGGACAGTCAATGACGACTGAAAATAAGTACGTCCTGGCCATCGATCAGGGCACCACATCCTCGCGCACCATTCTGTTCAATCACGCGGGACAGAATGTCGCTTCGGGCCAGCTGGAGCACGCTCAGATCTTCCCCCATGCGGGCTGGGTTGAGCACGATCCCGTGGAGATCTGGAACAACGTCCGCCAGACTGTTGGTCTTGCTCTCGCCAACGGACAGGCCAATAAGGATGACATCGTCGCTGTTGGCGTCACCAACCAGCGCGAAACCACCATCATCTGGGATCGCAAGACCGGCGAGCCTGTGTACAACGCCATCGTATGGCAGGACACCCGCTCCCAGGATCTCGTTGACCGCCTTGCTGCGGACGGCGGCCCTGATCGCTTCCGTCCCATCGTTGGTGAGACCCTCTCCACCTACGCCTCGATCACCAAGATCATGTGGATCCTGGAGAACGTCGAGGGCGTTCGCGAGCGCGCCGAGCGTGGCGAGTTGGCCTTCGGTAACCCGGACACCTGGGTGATCTGGCAGATGACGGGCGGGGTCGAAGGCGGCGTCCACGTCACCGACGTAACGAATGCTTCCCGCACCATGCTCATGGATCTTGAGACGCTGCAATGGCGCGAGGATATCTGCGAAATCGCGGGCATCCCCATGTCCCTGCTCCCGGAGATCAAGTCCTCCTCTGAGGTGTATGGCGTGGGTCGCCCCGCCGGCCTTCTCTACGATGTCCCGATCGCGGGCGATCTGGGCGATCAGCAGGCTGCCACCTTCGGTCAGGCATGCTTTACCCCCGGCATGGCAAAGAACACCTACGGCACCGGCTGCTTCATGCTCATGAACACGGGCGAGAAACCGCAGATGTCCGAGAACGGCCTCATCACCACCGTGTGCTACAAGATCGGCGACCAGCCGACCAAGTACGCGCTTGAAGGTTCCATCGCCGTGACCGGTTCGCTCATCCAGTGGCTGCGCGACAACCTGGAGATCGTCGCGACTGCTCCGGATGTGGAGGCACTGGCCGCCAGCGTTGAGGACAACGGCGGCGTCTACTTCGTCCCCGCTTTCTCCGGCCTGTTCGCTCCGCACTGGCGCGGTGATGCCCGCGGCGCCATCGTTGGCATGACCCGTTACAACACCAAGGCCCACATTGCCCGTGCCGCTCTAGAAGCCACCGCTTTCCAGACCCGCGAGGTTCTGGACGCCATGGAAGCTGATTCTGGAGTCAAGCTTGCCGAGCTGCGCGTCGACGGCGGCATGACCGCCAACAACCTGCTCATGCAGTTCCAGGCCGATATCCTCGATACCCCGGTGATTCTGCCCGAGGTTGCGGAGACCACCGCCCTCGGTGCCGCCTACGCCGCCGGTATCGCCGTCGGCTTCTGGGATGGCGAGCAGGATGTCATTGACAACTGGAACGAAGCTAAGCGCTGGACTCCGGACATGGATGCTGCTGAGCGTGATCGCCAGCTGCGCATGTGGAAGAAGGCCGTCACCAAGACCCTCGAGTGGGTTGATGACGACGTAAGGTGAGGCCCGAAAGCTTGCTTTCGAGGCCGAAGCTGAGGAGTCACAGAGGGGTGGATGCCCC
>JBDIAV010000094.1:0-12100 GCA_039812645.1 Actinomycetaceae bacterium | reverse complement strand
GCCCAGTTTCTGGAGTGGCCCCAGTTTCAGTGACATGTCCCGTTCTCAGGGCACGCCCGAACTCAGAGATGTGTTTAGTGTTGGACGTGAGCCTGGTTCTGAACGTGAGCCTGGTTCTGAACGTGAGCCTGGTTCTGGACGTGAGCCTGGTTCTGGACGTGAGCCTGGTTCTGAACGTGAGCCTGGTTCTGGACGTGGACTTGGTTCTGGAGGCCCGGCCGGGAGTGGTGTGACCACAGCACGTGTTGTTGCCGTTGTTGTCACCTACCGTCCCGAGAACGACTGCCGCGAACTTCTTGACGCACTCGGGGTGCAGTGCAACGCGGTGGTTGTCATCGACAACGGGTCGGGTCCGGCGTTTGTTGCCGCTCTTGCTGCGGCGTGTCAGGCCAGCGGGGCGGAGTTCGTTGGACTGTCGCAGAACGTGGGCATCGCGGCGGCGCAGAACTGCGGGATCGAGCGCGCGCGGGAACTTGGAGCGACTCATGTCCTCTTGTCCGATGACGACTCACTGCCGCCAGAGAACATGGTGGCTCGGCTGTTGGAGGGATTTGCGGCTGGCGAGGTGGTGGCTGGTACCGGTGCGGACGATGTCGGTGCTGGTGCGGACGATGTCGGTGCTATGGAGTCGCACGGTTCGGACGAGCGGAGTCACAGCGAATCTCTAGGAGCAACCGCTTTAGCCTCGGTTGGTTCACGTGGTGCGGCTGGGGGGCATGTGGCCGCTGTCGGTCCGCTTCCTGCTGAGGACCGCCCCGGCGGTGACCAGCTGGTCTATCAGGATCGCGGCTGGAGCCCGAAGCGTGCTACCGCGGAAGAACTGGACACGGACCTCCTGGAAGTCCCCTTCCTCATCGCCTCGGGCTGCCTTATCTCCCTCGATGCGCTGGACGCGGTGGGCGGGATGGACGAGTCGCTCTTCATTGACCATGTGGATCTGGAGTGGGGGTTGCGGGCGCGGCGCGCCGGCTATCGCCTCTACTGCGCGCCGCACATCCCCCTCCATCATTCACTCGGCGACGAGAGCGTACTACTGCCGGGCCGTGCTCAGCCGGTCCATGTGCATGCGCCGGTGCGCAACTACTACATTCTTCGGAACACGATCATTCTTGTCCGACGGGATATCATGCCGTGGCGTTGGCGGGTGCGCTATTGCTATTGGGCGGTCAAGTATGCGGCTTTTAATGCGCTGGCTGTGGATCGTCTCCCTGAACGTCGTGCTCTGTTGTGGCGGGGGTTCCGCGACGGCCTGCGCGGCCGCCGCGGGCGGCTGGGAAGTTAGTTCCCAAATCTTCAGTTTCGAAATCGCACAATTTCAAAATCGCACAGTATCGAAATCGCACTCGGCCCGTATGTTACGTCGAGAACGATCACCCAAAGAGAACCATGCCCCTGGCAGGTCACCATGCCCGCGGAGGAAGGCCCACCTAACGGTACCCATCACCACCTAACTGTACCTACCACCACCCATCAGCACTGAACCTCATCTAACGGTACCCACCACCATCCATCGGCACCCATCACTAAAGAATTGAGTTTTTTAGAAAGAATTGAGCCATTTTTACATGCCATGCGGCTCAATCCTTTCCATTTTCCTCAATTCTTTAGGGACTCTTTAGGAGTAGGAAGGGGACATCCGCCTGCTCCCCGCCCTAACGCCTTCGCCACTGAGATTTCACCTTCGTCAGCGAGCCCGATGTGTACGTATTTCACGCACAGGGCATCCTCACGAAGGTGAAGACTTTCAACTACTTGATACCTACCAGTTCAGTCAGCCGACAAAAGAACCAGACTCGTTCCATCAATCCGGAACACGAGGCTCTCGCGGTAGATGTCGCGAATCGTCAGAACACCATCGTCCCATCGGGCATTTACCACAACCTCCCGGGTTGAACGCAATCAGATTCCGCCCCGGCGACAAACAAATGAATAGATGTCTCGCAGGCCAAGAGCCAACCCTCAAGATGCCAGAACACGAACGCATGAAGTGACCCGGGGATGCTGGAGACCTCGGGACGGCTCGGGATCCTCAACGTCTACAGGGCCAAATTTCCTTGAGGCAGGGCTCCTGATTCCCAATAATGGCAAGCTTGCGCTTGTCGTTGGTGTGCGCTTCGCTGACCTGAGACGGGGCGTCGTCGCCGTAGCCTAGAAGATTATTTGAGTGTCGACCTGCCACGTGGCAACCAAGTGAATACCATGAGTATGTAATGGACCTCACACTTTCACGAGTGAAAGTCACGCTTGGAATTATGTGTACTTACATACGATGATTAAATGAGAACTCTCCGTCAGAAGTCCCTTGCCGGGGCAGCCGCCCTAGTCCTTGCTACGTTCGGACTTGCTGGGTGCAGCTCCAATGACTCCACAAATCAGGACTCCGCGTCACAGTCAACAGGTCCCGCCTCGCCGTCGGCCTTCGCCACCGCACGGGAAACTTCCCCTGTTGAGTCAGGGGCAAAAGAATCAGCACCGCCATCCAGCGCGACCGACCTCACCCAAGATAACTTTCTGGAGCGGACCACCAACGCCATGCTCAAGGCAAAGTCTTACCACGTGGACATGACCGCTGAGGCCGGAGGTACAAATGTGGTCTTCGGTGGTGATATGCGTACAAGCGACGACCCTTCGGAGATCGTTGCTGAGATGACGATACCGATTGATGCGGCTGGCACCAAGATGGGGATGCGCGTCGTCGACGGCAAAATGTACATGCAACTTCCTCAGACACAGGGAAAGTGGCTCGTGCTTGATAACTCAATCCCAGGATTTGAGGGTATCGAGGACAATCTCTCTCAAATTGACGTGCTTGGCACTATGAATGAGACAAAAGACAACAACTCCGCGATCCAGAAATTCACTGCAGAGCCAAACTCCGAGACCATCGACGGTGTCTCCACCACCAAACTCACTCTCGTTTTCGACGCCAAGCAGTATATGGATGAGAAATGGGATGCCTCGATCGGCGACACCGTGACGATGATCTACTTCGTTGGCCCTGAGGATCTCATACGAAGGATCATCATGGAGCTTGGGCCAAGCGTAGTCACCATGGATATGTCGAACTGGGGCGAACCGCTGGACGTGACAGCCCCAAGCGCAGACGAGATCATCACCTTCGAAGAGATGACACAGCAACAGGGCTAGAGGTTCCCCGAATCACCCTGCCTCACAAACACCAAAGTGCACCCTTTGCACACAAGACCCGGGAGTAAAACCGATCTCATGTACAAAGGGTGCACTTTGAGTAAGACAGCAAGTCAGGAACTACGTCCAAGCTACCAAGCTCCCCCGTCAACAGACGAGTCACCCGGCTAACGAGCCGTCCCTAGCTCCATACCACGTCCCGGATCGCCAGCAAGAAGGTCCGTCCGAAGCGCGTCGTCGGCTCCAATACAGCTCCTTCAGCCCACTCATTCCAGGCGTTGATGAACACCACCCGGTCCTTCGGCTCGCGTGCCAGCACCGAGTTCACGAGCCCCTGCACCCAGCGATGGAAGGTGTACGGGTTCGAACCGTACCAGGTGTCCGATTGCCACTGGCGGCGCGCCGCGTTATCGAACGTCACCATCGCACCCGGATATTCGTTGTCCGCAAGCCCGCCGGAGAGCACCAGCGACGCCTTAGCAGCCTCCTGGTAGCTCATGAAGTTGCCTCGCCAACGCGAATCAAGGCCCACCTCGGTAGCCGGACCGGCCACCCATGGCAGGTTATGCGGCGGGAACTGGAGGGTGCCGTCAATGCCGGTCTCCTCGGCATCGTTACCCAAGCCGTCAAACTCCTCGGCCACGGACACCGCGAGGATGTACAGTTCCCCCACACCAGCAGCATGGGCGCGCTTTCGCCACTCCCGCACAACCTCCGGGAAATTCTCCATCTGCCCCGGCCGGTAGACGGCCAGCAAAACCTTGCCGTCTACACGGGTGTAACGGGGATCCAGCAGGAACTCCATGACGTCGTCGATAAATTCGGCGGCGGGCACCTTCGAGTAGTCCTGGCCCACGAGGATGTCCGCGGAACGCCCATCCCAGCGCCTTGTCCAGTTCTCGTTCGCCCACATGATGCAGTAGGGCATGTCGAGATCCATGGCGCGCATCTTCTCAATGGGAAGGTTCAGTACGCGCTCGCCGGAGAACCAGTAGTAGTAGTACATGAAGCTGGAAATGCCATGCTCCTTGGCCAGCTCTGCCTGCGCCACTCGCACCTCATCACGTGCCAGATCGTAAAAACCCAGCTCCGTAGGGAGACGCGGCTGGTAATGTCCGCGATAGCCCGGGATCGCTCCCGTGACGTTCGACCACTCCGTGAAGCCTTTGCCCCACCAGCGGTTGTTCTGCGGCGAATCATGGAACTGCGGCAGGTAGAACGGAATCACCTGCGCGCGCGGATGCCGAGCGGCACCGCGATCGAAATGATGCCAGGCATCCTTCTCCGCGCCGCCACCGGAACCACCGTCACCAGCACCCACGCCACCGGAACCACCGTCACCAGCACCCACGCCACCGGAACCACCGTCACCAGCACCGCCAACGCCATCAGCACCCAAGGCCTCCAGCTCGTGCACCTCAGCCAGATGCTGGCCTGCCTCTTCGGTGACGATGCCGATGATACGTTCGACAGCGTGCGCCGTCGTCCCATCAATCTGGCCCGCTTCCTCATCAAAGTCGGCGGCCTGCAAATTAAAGGAACGCAGACCCTGCAGCACAAAACCGCGCACCCAATACATCGAACCGGAAGCAAAACGCAGCGCCTCAGGGTCCACTGACATCTCAATACGGCGCATAAGCTGCTCGACGATGCGCTGGTCCCCGCCCCAGAACTCCTTACCCACGATCGTCTCGTCGGCAGTCATCAAACCGAGCGAAGTATCCGACGCAAAAGCGTTGAGAATCTCTTCCACGCGCTCGCGTGAACCTACCAGATCACTGAGGAAGCGCTCCTTCCACGCCTCACCAGTGCCCTCCAGCTCCGCGTGCTCTTCGCGCCACGGGCTGCGCTTGGTGTGCAGCTTCAGCAGCATGTCGTAAGGGTCGAGAACCCCGGAGTTCACCAGCTGCACCGTGGGGAAGATGTCTCGGCCGTGATTCTCCACCTCGACGATAACCACGTGGCCCAGATGCGGGGTGAGATCCGCAGGAACTGAGAGTTCCTTGCCAGAGGCGTTGGTGATGAAGAGATCGAAATCGACCGGAAGATTCTTGAGATGCTCGAGCAGCTCGGGCAAAAGATCGTCGTAGAAGCAGTGGATCACCACACCCACGCGAGCCGGATCCTCAATGGTGAATTGATCGTCCACTCGCCACTTGTCGGGGAACCCAGAATCCTGGCGTCCACCGAGACGCGCCACATACTCGTTGAAGTCTGCGGGATGCAGGGTGCGGTAGCCGCGGATGTCCCCCGCTGTCAGCAGGTTAACGGCCGCGTTCTTCCCACGGGCCGCGAAGTACTGGACGCGGCGCGAGAGGCCGGCCTTCGAAAACTGTCGCATGCTTGTCCTTACCACTCAGCGACGTCGGTGTTAAACCGACGCTGGATGTATCCGGCAGCCTCGACCGCTTCGTTGACCGTCGAGGGGTGAGTCATGATGGTGCGCTTGAGAAATGGAACACCCGACTCCATGAGATTCTTCCACCCATCGACCGTTGGGTTGCCGAAGGGCACGCCCAGTTCAGGGCCGGTGACCCATACTTCCGAGGAATACGCCTCGGAGAAGCACTGGCGCGCGGTCCCGATCTCGTAGGAGAGCACCACGGAATCCTTATCGTCCTCCACTCGAATGGAGTTGAAGAAGTGAACCCACACCTTGTCCGCCAGAATTCCGCCGCGGAAGGCGAGGAAGTAGCTCTGCATGTGGTAGGCGAACTGGTAGGAGGCGGTGAGGCCCCGTACGTCCGGCCCCGGAGCCGCGGCCCACTCAAGAAGATGATCAATCGGAGCGAACGGTCCGAGGAGCGAGTCGTTGGTCAGGAGCACCACGGCAGCATCCCGGATCTCCGGAAAACAGCCAAGCGCCGTGGCCCAGGATCCGAAATCGTAACCGAGGTTCGGACGGCGCACGATAACGACGTCGCCGGGCAGCCCGTAGGGAAACTCCAGCGGCGCCGGATTCTCGCACGTAGAAACAACGATGGCTGCATACCCGGACGCTGTCAACGCCCGGAGATACTCGGAAAGTGAGCGCGGCTGGGCAGGGCCCATCGAAAATTGGGCGACGACGGCCACCCGCTCGCGTCCAGCGAGAATCTCACGCGAGCCGCGTTCAATACGAACGTTGCCCTGAGACACCTCGTGAACGAAAGGTCCAGCTTTTTTCACCTGAGGGCTCCTCGGACAGTGCCCTTAGCGAGACGGATGGGGGCCGTCAGCTTCCACGAGGTGGAATGACGCAGCGTCTCCAGCTGTTCCCAGGCTCCGTTAACGGTGCGTTTGGCACGGCGAAGCTCCTCTTCCAGCTCCTCGTTACGCTTGCCCAACACCGCCATATCCTTCTGCGCTTGGCGCAGCGCCGAACGAAGTTGACGGATCTCCTCGTTCATCTCCGACTGATTCACTGATGGCCCCCTTGAGTAGCTGGTTCACCGCTGCGTTTGCTCCACGAACCTTCCGGGAACGTCACAAGTCCCGGTTGGGTGGAAATGGCATCGGCGTGGACGACAAGTTCGGTCTGACGGTCCGAGAAATCAAACATCTCACCGTCACGGACAAAACAGGTGGTGAGCCAGTAACGTCCCGCCTGAAGCATGACATCCGGCATCGAGTATTCGATGAACGACTCACCGCGTGGAAGATTGTAAAGCACACCCGAAGCGCGGGAATTCGGACCGGCGATGGTCACGCCGCCGTCGGTCACGAAGGCGAGGCCCAGTTCGACATCGTACAAGTCCTTCTTCGCTCTGACATGGACGCGCAGCGTAGCCGGATTATCTGCCGTCAAGAAGTCCACCCTCTTGCCCGCCGCATCCAACAGCTCGACCTTGGTCATGCGGCACTGGCCGTTACCCTGATTGAGCTTGTACTGATCCTCCTCGGGGAACTCGTCCTCCTCGTTCTCCTCGGCGGCTCGCGCGGCGGCACGCTTGGCCGCCTCTTTCTCGTTAACGGCACGCAGGTAAGCCGAGACGACGTCGTCGGCAGGCCCCACCTGTTTCACCTTGCCGTGGTCCAGCCACACCACCTCGTCGCACATCTCCTGTGCGAGGGAGAGCGAGTGGGTAACGAGAGCGATCGTCGTGCCAGAGTGGCGCAACTCCCGCATGTAGTCGAAGCACTTGCGCTGAAATTCTTCGTCGCCCACCGCGATGATTTCGTCCACGATGAGGATCGTCGGGCGAATGGCGACGGCGACGGCGAAGCCCAGGCGCACCGTCATTCCAGACGAGTACACCTTGACCGGCTCGTCAATGAAGTGGCCGATGTCCGCGTAGTCGATGATCCAGTCGATCGACTCCTCGATCTGCTTGCGGCTACGCCCCAGAATGGCGCCGTTGAGGTAGATGTTTTCGCGCCCGGTGAGCTCGCCGTGGAAACCAGCGCCGAGTTCCAGCAGGGCGTCCACCTTGTCCGACACCATAATCTCGCCATCGGTAGGCCGATACACGCCTGCCAACATCTTGAGCATTGTGGACTTGCCGGAGCCGTTGTGCCCGATAAGGCCAAACGTGGTGCCCTTCTTGATCTTGAAGGACACACTATCCAGCGCCCGAAACTCCTGCTTGTGCTGGGAGCGGCCGCGCACGAAGCGCTCCTTGAAGGTATCGCGCCGGTCAGCGTGCATGGTGAAGGTCTTCGTGACGTTCGAGACTTCGATGGCGTATTCGTCGTCGTGCTTCAGCTCAGACATATCAGATCCTCTCACCGAGATCGGCGCCCCAGCGGCGATACACCCACAAGCTTCCCAGCAGGGCCGCTCCAGCCCAGAGCGCGCAGGCGCCCCACATTCCCAGCGAACCGGGATTGAGCTCGTAGACGAGCGCGCGGAAAAGCCCGATAAATTCCGCCACCGGCATCGAGGTGACGATGTCATGGATCGGAATTCCGAACTTCTTCTCGGGGAGGATGTCCGGGTTGTAGATAATGGGAGTGGCGTAGAACATCAGCTGCAGGAACACGCCCACCAGGTGGGCGAGGTCACGTACGTAGACGTTCCAAATCGCAATCATCGTGGCAATCGCCCCGGTGAAAATGACGAGCAGGGCGAGGAAGAAGGGAACGAGCAGCCACGTCCACCCCACATTGGTGAGGATCGCGAGCGCAACGAACAGGATGCTCATCTCAATGAGGGACTGCACCGCAACAGCCATGCCCGCACCCAGCACGGGCGCGTAGGCCGGAAAGTAGACCTTCTGCAGCAGGCCGCCAGAACTCAGTAGGCCGTTAATGCCCGCATTGATGGAGTTCTGAAAGAAACCCCAGATGGTGAGGCCAGCGAAAAGCCAAATCGCGAAGATGCCAATTCCCTCATGACGGGCCGCCATCTCCGGCGACGGCATCTTAAAAAGCCCACCAAAAATCAGCGTGTAGATACCCAGAGAGGCAAGAGGCACGACCAGGGACCACACCCATCCCAGAACCGTACCGTTGAACTTCGACTTCAGATCACGATTGCCAAAGGCCCTAATCAGGTTCCACTGCTTCCAAAAAGGCTGCGTCACCCGTACGTTGGTTTTACTCACCACTACCTCGTTCGTCCAGTACACCCGCGGCGGGCGGGTCGGCACTTGCTCTATTGTTGTACACCCTGTCGGTGTGCGCTACGGATTACCCGTTGAGCTTCACCACAGCGGCTGAAATCTTTGAGGATGAGAGGCCGACGACGACGTCCACACCCCACCTCTCCCCGCGGCCCGGTTAGTGTGCCCCCAATTGAATAGGTCCTTCCCAACGACAGAGGTATTCTTTCCCCGCCTACTAGCTTTGGGGCGAGGCACGGAGCGCATGGACTGACGCAATACTGGCACCAAACAAGGACAACAATCCCAGGGCCACAACGATGCCGAGGGAGGACATGTCCCAACCAATGGCGAGAGCCCATCGCGACCAATCGAGTCCAAGAATCCCAGCTCCGGGGTAACAGGCTCGTGCCCATGCGACAAGCGCGTAGAGCGCGACCACAGCAATACCCACCGCCGGCACGAAGCGGGCAAAGCTCCATCCTTGCCGACGAATAAGACCTTCCAGACCGGGTATCCATGCCGCACCCGCGACTGCCAGCATCCCAACAATCCCGGGGAACAGGTAGCGGCCCTGTACACCGGAAACGTAGCCGGCTTCGCTGTATGCGGTCCACGCCTGGACAAGAAGAAGCACACCGACACCCAGGTGGAAGGTCAGGAGGGTGAGGCGTCGCAAACGATCTGGGCCGCGCGCGACACTGACCACCAGTGCCACAGCGGTTGCGCCAGCCAAAGTCCCCACGAGATAGGAGTTGAGCGTCCATTCCAACCACCCAAAGCTGCCCCAGGAGGAATCCACGAAAAGACTCAACGACCGCCGCGCGTACTCAACAAAGTCGTTCCCCTGGCCAAGAGCATCCCGCTCCTTGCCTGCGGGTTGCAACGCGTGGAACACCACAAGGTTACGGATCCACCATGCTCCACCCACAAGCACACCTATGCCACCGGCGCTCACACCCTTAAGTAGGCGCTGCCGAGTAGTGCTTGTGTCTCGGCCGAGGACAAACGAAAGGAATACGACCAGCCCCATAGGGATAAAGGTTCCCTTACTCCACAGTCCAATTCCCAGAAGTGCGCCAGCCAGGACCACTGCTCGCCACGATGCTCTCACAAACATGACGTGCGCACACACCGCCATGGTGAGAGCACCCACCCCAATGGCCAGGGAATCGTTAGACAGTGTTCCCGTGGTGAACGCTAGCTGTGGAACAGCGAACAGCGTGCCTGCTGCCACGAGGCTCCCACCGCGCGATAAGCCAACCCGACGTGCCGTGTATGCCAGCGATGGCAGGAGTGGCAGTGTCAGAGCCAGGGAGAACAAGCGTAAAACAAGCAGCTGCCCATCCCACGCCCAGTCCAATGCACCGGATAGCTCCAGCACCTTAGCGGCGGCGAAGTAAAAGAGCGGTGGATGCTGGGTCATTTGATCAACGTAAGGCGTCTCGCCGTCGTCGCCGTAGGAAACGACGAGACGCGAATCAGGAGCTGTCAACTCAACGGAAGAGTAGGGCGGCGCGAAACCCTCACCCTCGCCGAGTCCACCGCGCAGGGGTGTTTTGGTTGCGAGTGCGTAATGGTCGTCCTCCCCCGCCATAAAACCGGCTTCGTGGACCGCGCGCAGCACCTGGGCGTCGACTGTTGCGGTACCGGGGGCGGGCCAGGAATCCAGGAGGGACCACGAGTCGGAGGCCGCTGAGGAATCTGAAGAATCGGGGGTGCCCGAGTCTTGATCTGAGACGCTCGAGTTCTGAGCGGTGGCTACTCGCAGCACGGAGTTGAAGTGCTCCACCTCATCCGGGCCTCGGAACGATGGGGTGACAACAGCCCACAGGCATTGCCATAGGACAAAACACAAGGTCATCAGGGTCACGGCCCCAGCGAACCGTCGTGACATGTTAGGTTGCATTGATCTTCCTATCATCGTGTCCAGAATACAATGCCGATGCTGTGCCCATCTCACTCCATGTGTGCGGCACCATGTCCGTACTTTTCCGATAAATTCTCGGGTAAGATCTACTTGTTCAAGCGTCCCAGAAAGGACTTCTATGCGTGTCCTCGTGACCGGAGGCGCCGGATTCATCGGTGCCAACTTCGTGCATTCAACCGTAGCGGCATACCCGGATGCCGACGTCGTCGTTCTCGACAAGCTCACTTACGCGGGAAATCCCGCCTCGATCGAAGGATTGGATCGGGTCGAACTCGTCGTAGGCGACATCGCCGATCGCGACACCATTGACCCCCTCGTCAAGGATGCGGATGTGGTGGTGAACTTCGCCGCCGAGTCCCACAACGACAACTCTCTCAACGATCCCACCCCGTTTATTCGGACCAACATTGAGGGAACGTTCCAGATCCTGGAAGCAGTGCGCCGCCACGGCACGCGCCTGCATCACATCTCCACCGACGAGGTGTACGGCGACCTGGAGATCGGCGAACCGCGTCGCTTCCAGCCCGGCGACCCCTACATCCCTTCTTCTCCGTACTCCTCCTCCAAGGGAGCATCGGACCTTCTCGTGCGCGCCTGGGTGCGTTCGTTCGGTGTCGAGGCCACGATCTCAAACTGCTCGAACAACTACGGCCCGTACCAGCACATTGAGAAGTTCATCCCTCGCACTATCACCAACCTCATCGACGGCATCCGTCCGCGCGTATACGGCACCGGCGAGCAGGTCCGCGACTGGATTCACGTGCTCGATCACAATACCGCGGTGTGGGACATCATCAACAAGGGCCGCATGGGCGAGACCTACCTCATCGGCGCAAACGGCGAGAAGAACAACCTCGAAGTGACCCAGATGATCCTCGCTGAGTTCGGCCGCTCGGCAGACGATTTCGACCACGTCAACGATCGTCCCGGCCACGACCAGCGCTACGCCATCGACAACTCGAAGCTCGTCGAGGAGACCGGCTGGGCGCCGTCCTTCAAGGACTTCGCCGCTGGCCTTCATGACACCGTCGAGTGGTACAAGGCCAACGAAGCCTGGTGGCGTCCGCAGAAGGACGCTGTCGAGGCCAAGTACGCCAAGACCGGGCAGTAGGTTCGGTAGTCGGGCAGCTTGTGGGCTTGCCGACTAATAGTTGTGAGAAAGGGCCGGGGTCGCGTGATGCGGCTCCGGCCCTTTCTATTCCTCGTATTACACGAACGTGTGACGATGCTGCCGTCCCAACACGTGACGATGTTGTGGTCCCAACCTGTGACGATGCTGCCGCCCAACGCGTAACGATGTCGTCGCCCAACCCGTGACAATGCTGCCGTCCAAAGGATTGAGTTTTTTGGAAAGAATTGAGCGCGAGGACGCGTCAAAATGCTCAATCCTTTCCATTTTCCTCAATTCTTTGGAGCAGTAGCTTCTAATGCGCGCGAGTGAGCACCAGACGAACCACGCCGCTCATTTCTTTGGAGCAGTAGCTTCTGATCGACGACGACG
>JBDIAV010000093.1:0-12742 GCA_039812645.1 Actinomycetaceae bacterium | reverse complement strand
TGCCGTCGTGGCCATCGATCACCGCGCAAGCCAACACGTCGGTGGCAATCACCGAGGCAGCAGCCGGATCGATGGTGTGCTGGTGAAGCTTATTCTCGTACAGGGCGACCCGCTGCAGCCCGTGGGAAGCGATACCCCGCCGATCGGAGTCGATGAGGGTCTCGGTAATGAACGCGGCATCCTCATATGGGAATCCATAGTGTTCAAACATCTGCGTGAGGAAAGAGGCCAAAGCGCTGATTTTGACGGTCACATGGTCAGTCATGGAGGGAACTCTATAGCTCTCACAAAATGGCGGACGCTTTTTCCGAATCTTGAGATACATACCGGGTTAATGGGTTGAAATAACGAGATGCAACCTTCTAGTTTGTCACAATTCGTATTGTCCTCATGACGATAGAACCTGCCGACCCAACTTCCTTCGTTGGTTCAGTAAGGCTTGTGGCATTCAGTCAGGGATTTTTCGTCGCCACAACCTGTACTGATCGCCACGGCCTGTACTGATCGCTAGAACTTGTAGTGGTTGCCAGAAACCTCACTGGTTCGCTGAGATTTCCAGCCATCGCTGCATCGGCGATAGCGGCACACAAAGCCTTGTTAGCAAATGTTTGATTTCAAACATAAATACCCGACAAGTTGGTCCCCAATAAACTTGGGACCTTCGGTTCATGACATCTTCGCAATACATGATAGGCCCTCAGTTGCCGTACCGAGTACTGTATTTTACGAGATGGGAGCATGTTTTGTACATGCCTTACTTGAAATTTCGACCCAGCCGCCGGAAACTTTCTCAAAGTTTGAAATAGAACTTTTCTTCCAAATTGCCGTTGATTAACGAACATTAGATTGTTATTATCTAAACATGTCACCGGTTGGACGGAGACATGCAGTAGTTAATGTCGACGAGGGAGTCGTTCATATGCATAACCCACCGATGGTCACGTGCGCAGGTGTGATCACCATAGATGTCATCGCTCTTGTGAGTTCCTTCCCGGAGCAAGAGGGCCGCATGGAAGCCGAAAATATCCTCATCACGGGCGGTGGGCCAGCCTCCAATGCGGCCGTCGTTCTAGCGAAGCAGGGAATACCCGTCGCGATGGCTGGTTGTGTTGGCGACGACGAAGCTGGTCAGCAGGCTGTTGAACTTCTGGCGGGATATGGAATCGATGTGTCTGGCATCGAGATCGATCCGACAATTTCCACTCAGACGTCCTGCATCATTGTGGATCAGTCGGCTGGCACGCGTTCGATCGTTACCACCAAGGCAAATCCGCCCAAGGTGCTCAATCGTAAGGCGCAGGAACTCATTGCACAATCGCAGTGGGTCCATACGGACCACCTGGGTTATCGTGCCGTCACAGAAATCTGCTCGACGTTAGAGCACCCACCCCTGGTGTCGCTTGATTCGGGCAACGCGCCGATTGCAGATCTTGACCTCTCTAGGGTTCACCTGTTCATTCCCACCGTTGAGTCCCTCAAAGACCTTGTGGGGGAGTCGGATCTCGAGACGGCAGCGCAGAAGGCGCTCGATCTGGGCACGCACGCCGTCGTCGCCACTGATGGATCCCGGGGCAGCTACGGCTGGTGGGACTCTCGAGGTGCGGCGTACGGCGCAGCATCGAGCCTCGGCTCCACTCAAGCTGATGCCTATTCGAACATCAACGTGGTCTCCACTCTCGGCGCGGGCGATGTGTTCCACGGGGGTCTTGTTGCTGCGCTCATGCGAGGTGAGGAGTGGTCGCAGGCGCTCATGAGCGCCAACGTCACCGCCGCTCTCTCCTGTGAAGGCCGGGACGGACGAGAGAATGTGCCCACCCTCGACCGTCTCAAGGAGGTGCTGGCCTCGCTGGACTAACGGTTGCGTTCTACGCCTCCCAGCCTTCGCTAGTTTCTGATGCTTCGCTAGTTTCCGAACGTTGTAGTTCCTGTCGCGGACTTTCGGCCTCCGGTCCAGTTCCTTAACCTACGTCGTTAGTCGCCAACAAATACCTCACCCACCCAACCCCACAATTTCCCTACCTGTTCACACTGACCAACCAGCCGATATCTCGAAGGAGACACTCAATGTCTAACCCTCTCTCTCTGAACGCTATCGCCCGTGAATCGGGCGGCCTGGCGATGCTCGCCGTTGATCAGCGCGAGGCGCTGCGCGGTATGCTCAAGGCTTCCCGCGGCGCGGCCACCATCACGGACGCTGACATGCTGGAGTTCAAGGCAACCGCAACGCGTATCCTTTCTCCCTACGCCTCGGCTGTCCTCATTGATCGGGAGTTTGCGCTGGACGCCGTCGTCGAACAGGGGGCGATCGCGGCTAACTGCGCCCTCATCGCCTCGGCCGATCAGTTCCATCCCGGTAACGGACTGCCCGTTGATCGTGTGACGATTGACGAACTGTCCAGCCCTGAGCATGCTGCCGAGCTGGGAGCCAAGGCAATGAAGCTTCTCGTCCTCTGGCGTAGCGACGAGGATCCGGCCGAGCGCAAGGCATTGGTGGACGAGTTCGTCGCCCGCTGCCACAGCGCCAACCTCCTCGCCATCATCGAACCCGTGGTCCGCCCTCCGCGAGCAAGCGCGGCATTCGACAAGGAAGCCTCGATCCTGCTCGCTGCCGAGGAACTTGGCAACACCGGCGCCGACCTCTACAAGGGTGAGATGCCGCTCGGAGGCAAGGGGAGCGACGCTGAACTCCTCAAGGCTTGCCGCGAACTTGACGTCCGCGTCACAACCCCGTGGGTCATCCTCTCCTCCGGTGTGGACCCGGATCTCTTCCCGAATGCGGTGCGCCAGGCCGTCGCCGCTGGCGCTATCGGCTTCCTTGCAGGCCGAGCCGTCTGGTCCTGCACCCTTCCGTTCGTGGATCCGACGAACGCGCTGCGTGACCTCGCGGTGCCCCGCCTGGAGCGTCTCGGCCAGATCGTCGACGACGCCCTCGCCCAGCGCTAGAGGCGCTAACGCCTTAACGCCCCAACCTATACAACCCAACACCTGTCCCAACACACTCCTCAACACAACGTAGTGAAAGGACCAGTGATATGAACTGGATCGGACTGCCAGCGCACACCCGTTGGCTCGAAACCGAACTCGACCGTATTCTCGAGTTTGGACGTCTTGGAAAGGTCAGCAACGGCTTCGGCTGGATCAGTAATACCGGCGGACTCCGCGAGGAACAGGGTGTCCAGCTCTGGATCACCGCGCGTATGGTGCACACCTTCTCCGCCGGATACCTCATGGGCCGCCCCGGCGCTCGCACCATGGCCGAGCACGGCGTTAACTGCCTGCTCAACGGCCTGTTGCGCGACAGGGAACACGGTGGCTGGTACGCCGTCGTCGCTAATGAAGGTGACGAGATCCTTGATCGCAAGAAGGAAGCGTACGCGCACGCTTTCGTGGCTCTCGGCGCAGCCAGTGCACGCGCGGCAGGAATCCCCGGCTCGCAGGAGCTGCTCGATCTCGCCATTGATGTCTACAACAAGCACTTCTGGTCTGAAGAGGAGCAGATGTGCCTGGACAACTGGGATGAGTCCTTTACCCAGTGTGATGACTACCGCGGCGGCAACATGAACATGCACTCCGTCGAGGCATTCCTCGTCCTGCATGACGTGACCGGCGACGACGTCTGGCTGGAGCGCGCGATTTCCATCGCCTCGCTCATCATCCATAAGGTGGCGCGCAACAACAACTACCGCGTCAATGAGCACTTCGACGCCCACTGGAATCCGCTCCCGGATTACAACAAGGACGCCCCGGGAGACCGCTTCCGCGCCTACGGTGGCACGCCTGGCCACTGGGTTGAGTGGGGGCGCCTGCTCGTCCAGCTGCGCGCCACGTTGCTGGCCGAGGGCAAGGATGTTCCCGAGTGGCTCGTCGAGGATGCCGAAGGCCTCTTCGCCGCCGGTGTGCGCGACGCTTGGTCAACCGACGGCGCCCCCGGCTTCGTCTACTCGGTGGACTGGGAAGGCAAGCCCGTTATTCGCTCGCGCGTGCGCTGGGTGGTGGTTGAGGCTATCGGCTCGGCCTATGCCCTCTACCGCGCCACCGGCAAGAAGGAGTACGCCGAGTACTACCAGGAGTTCTGGGACTACTGCCGCGACTACCTGCTGGACTACGAGACCGGCTCGTGGTGGCAGGAACTCGACGAGAACAACGAGGTCACCACACTTGTGTGGAACGGCAAGCAGGACATCTATCACCTGCTGCACTGTCTCCTCGTGCCGCGTCTGCCGCTGACTCCGGGAATCGTCCCGGCGCTCGCCGCCGGACTCCTCGACATCGAATAGTTACCTAGGTGGGGACTTCTCAACACCGAGTAACCACAGCTGGTCTCCCCAACACACAGCCAACCTCCCCAACACTGGGGAATACAACACGAAGTAATCGCAGGCTCCTTCATAAGGAGTTCTGCATCGAGAGACCGGGAGAAGACGGCAAGGGCAAATTGCCTATTCTCCCGGTCCCCGCCTCACAGAGCACGCGCTTTTATCGATCAGAGCTTGCTACGAGGTGCCCGGCAGGAGGACGAATCCTTCTGCTCTCGGTAGAGATCGGGCCCATTAAGTAGAACATATTTCGTCTTAGTGAGAATTTTCGTTCACGGAAATTTTACGAACATTCAGCTGGTGCATTTTCCGCTTCCATCAGATGTTCTCGGTCTTTGCCATATCACTCGGAATTCACAAAGAAGTGAGAATAATGGCTACCACAGACAACACGGCGTCGACCGATTACGTGACGCCACCACCAGTCCTCAGCCTGCGCGAGAAGATCGGCTACGCCTCGGGCGACGTCGGCTTCAACTTCCTTTTCGACATGGGCCAGTTGTACCTGCTCATGTTTTTCACCGACCAGCTGGGGCTCAACCCCGCTATCGCGGGTTCGGTATTCCTCGTTGCTAAGGTGTGGGATGCTTTCGCCGACATCTCCGTGGGAACGTGGGTGGATAACCGAACCAAGCTGGGCAAGCGAGGTCGTTACCGGGCCTTCATGTTCTGGGGAACGGTGCCACTTGCACTACTCCTTATCGCCAGCTTCCATGTGCCAGATTTCAGCCTGACCGGGCGCACCATCTGGGCCTACGCGATTTACATGATCTTTGGCACTGCCTACTCCATCGCCAACATTCCCTACGGTTCGCTTATCCCGGCGATGACGCGCAACCCGCAGGAGCGTTCGGTGCTCGCCTCCCTCCGTCAGGGTGGCGGCAGCCTCGGCCTGCTCATCGCAACCGTAGCCTTCTGGCCTATCGTCAACGCCTTTGGTGAGGATATGCAGAAGGGCTACATGGTTGCCGTGACGGTGTTCGCGATCGCCGGCTCCTGCCTCATCTTCTTCAGCTACTCCAGCGTCAAAGAGCGTTACGTCCGAGACGACTCCAAGTCGGATAAGCCGGTGGAGAAGGTCCCGCTGGGCACCCAGTACAAGCTGCTCTTTCACAATCGTCCGCTGCTGGCACTTTGCCTCGCTAACCTGGTGGTGTTCTCTGCTTTCAACGTGCGTCTTGCGGTGCAGGTGTACTTCACCCGCTACATTCTTCACGACACCTGGGCACTCTCGTTCATCGGCTTATTCTCCATTGCCTGCGTGTTCCCCGGCGTGATCGTTATGCCGTGGCTGACCAAGCGCATTGGCAAGCGTGGCACCTACATCCTTGGTTGCAGCATCTGGTTCGTGGCGGACTTGTTGGCGTTCTTCGTGGTTCATGACACCGTCACTCTGGTGGTGCTGTCCTGCTTCACCTTCTTTGGCTCGGCGTTGCCGAACTCGCTCAACTGGGCGATGGTCTCCGATTGCACCGACTACGGCGAGTGGAAGTCCGGCGTGCGTAACGAGGCTCTCACCTACTCCGCCTTCACCTGGTTCCGTAAGGTATCTCAGGCGCTTGCCGGATTCATTCCCGGCCTGGTTCTGGGCATCGTGGGATACGTGGCTAACTCCGAGGTGCAGACGGATGCCACCCTCTTCGGAATCCGCGGTCTCATGTTCCTCTATCCACTCATCATGTGCGCCATCGCCATCCTCGCCATCCGTTTCATCTACGACCTCACCGATCAGAAGTACGTGGAGATCAGCGCCGAGCTTGATGCCCGCCGCACCGCCGCGGGCCAGGCCTGAGTGCTCCCCAACGAGAAGAAAGTGAAGTTTTTGCTATGACAACGCATTTCATCCCCAAGTACGTGGGGAACATTCAACAGACCAACGACGGCGTCCGCTTCGAGATCCAGGGCTACGAGGCTACCCGCCTTCCCCATACCCCAGGATGGTTGACGGGTGAGACTCCCGAGGATCAGGGCATCGAGACCGGCATGCCGAACCTTCCCCAAGATCTGCAGCTCCCCGAGCTCACTACTAACTCGCTCCAGGCGCAGGTGCGCGTGCTGGGCCCGCAGACCATCCGCTTGACGGTGGCTCCGGCTGGACACCAGCTGTGGGGCGAGCCCGCCATCTGGCCGGGGATCATGGTGAGCGAGACCAACGGGGCCACTGACTTCACAGTGAACGAATCCGCAGACGCGCTGGAGATCGCCGCGGCCGGCGCCACCTTGCGTATTGGCCTCAAGCCCTTTGCCATCTCACTGCATCGTGACGGAACCCAGCTGCTGCGCACCGGGGAGAGGCTGCGCCAGGTGGCCGGATTCCCCATGGCCCCGCCCATGCTCTCCACCGAGGGCGAGATTTCCCTCAACCTGGAAATGGGTATTGGCGAGAAGATCTTCGGCTTCGGCGAGCAATTCTCCAGCCTCGCCAAGAATGGCCAAAAGTTGGAACTTGTGGTCAATGACGCGTTGGGAACCGGAACCGGCCTGGCCTACAAGCCGGTTCCGCTGTGGCACTCCACGGCGGGCTATTCCGCCTTCGTCAACACCGGCGCTGTACTCACGGCCGATGTAGGCCACGAGCGCCCGAGCGTTCTGGGAATCACTTTGGATGACGAAGCGCTCGACCTCATCCTCTTTGCAGCTCCCACACCCAAGGAGCGGCTCTTCGACTACACCGCGCTGACAGGCCGGGCCTCGCGCCCCGAGTTGTGGGCCTTCGGATACTGGATGGGCCGCTGCCGCTACGTTTCCAGCGAGCAGATGCTCGAGGTGGCTCACTCCATGCGTGAGCACCAGGTTCCTGCCGACGTGCTGCACCTCGATCCGCACTGGCTCATCGTTGACCGCTTGCAGACCGACTTCATCTGGAACGAGTCCCGGTTTGGCAACCGCAAGGAGTTCATTGACGCTCTCAAGGAGAACCAGTTCCGGCTCTCCATGTGGCAGATTCCTTACCTTGACCCGGCCTCCCCGATCTTCGAGGACGTCAAGGAGAAGGGCCTGCTTGCCACCATGCCGGACGGCGACATCGCCCATATCCAGGGCACGCCCACGCCGGATGGACGCTTCCGCGCACTCTACGACGTCACCAGCCCGAAGATGGCGGACTGGCTGGTGGAACAGGAGATTCCTTTCTTCGAGGATGGCCTGGCCGTCATCAAGACGGACTTCGGCGAGGGCTGCCCGGCGGACGCCGTCGTCGCCGATGGAACTCCCGGAAACTACATTCACAACCTCTACACGCTCAAGTACAACGGGCTCTTCTACGACACCATCGGCAACGTGACGGGCCGCACCCCGCTGGTATGGGGCCGCTCCGGCTGGGCCGGCTCGCAGCGCTACCCAGGCCAGTGGGGCGGGGACGCCGAATCAACCGTGGTGGGCATGCAGGCCACGCTGCGCGGCGGGCTCTCCTACGCGGTCTCGGCGCCCGGCTTCTGGAGCCACGATATCGGCGGCTTCTACGGGCCGGAACTGACCCCGGGCCTCTACATCCGGTGGACCCAGCTTGGCGCCTTCTCGCCGCTTATGCGCGCGCACGGCCTGCGCCCGCGCGAGCCGTGGGAGTTCGGCGACGACGCACTGGAGATCTGCCGCGAGTGGATCCGCCTGCGCTACAGCCTGCTGCCTTACATCTGGCAGGTGGCCGGCGAGGTCGAGGCGGAGGGCCTGCCCTTCATCCGCCCGCTGTGCCTGGAGTACCCGGATGACCCGGTGGTTCTCGACATCGACGACGAATACCTCTTCGGCTCCGACATCCTCGTGGCCCCGGTGTTCGACGATTCGATGGACTCCCAGAAGCGCCGCATCTACCTGCCCGAAGGCACCTGGTACGACTTCTTCACCGACGAGAAGATCGAGGGCCCGGTGTTCATCGAACGCGAGGTATTCATCAAGGACATGCCGGTGTTCGTGCGCGAGGGCGCCGTGGTTCCGCGCGTGGTCGTCTCCGAGGAGACGCGCTGGACCGACGACCTGCAGAACCAACCGTGGACCGTACACGTGTGGGGCGAGGTGAACGACGACGTCGTCGCCGCACTCGATGGTTTCGCCGGTGCGCCCGAGATCAGCGAGGTTGTTCGACACGGCGAGGCAAAGGCGTAACGTGTTCACACCATCTGCTCCAGCGTCGGACGAGTTTGCCAGCAAGCTCGAGCGGCTGAGCGAGGTTGCCCGGGCGGCGGACGTACACACCGTTGTACTCCGCCGCCAAGGCGCACTGAGCTGGCTCTTCGGGGCGCGCAGCCACGTTCCCTATACCCTGGAAAACAATTGGTTCGAGGCCGTTGTGCACGTGGGTTCGGGCGCGGGTGCCAGGTCGCATGTGGGGACCGAGGCGCACGCTGACTCTGAGAAAGGTTCGGGCGCGGGTGCCGGATCGTCTGCCGGCGCTCCGCAGGTGACGATCGTCGTTAACGGGATCGAAGGACCGCGGCTGCGGGACACTGAGCTGGCTGACTTCGACGTCGACTGGACTATCGTTCCCTGGTGGGAATCGCGGGAGAACGCGTTGCCGGAGGGACCGGGCGTTGGCTCGGACCGGCCCTATCGCGACGTCGTCGACCTCGGCGCTGACATCGCGCGGATGCGGCGCACGCTGACAGACGCGCAGGTAGCCGAGCTGCGGGGCGTGTGTGAGGAGTCGGCGCTGGTGGCCACGCAGGTGGCCGCGCGGCTCTCGCCACGGATGACCGAGTACGAAGCCGCCGCTCTCATGACCGAGGGGCTGCTGGCGCGTGGCATGGAACCGGTGACGATTCTTGCTGCCGGTGGCGAGCGCGGCGGGGTCCATCGCCACCCGTTGCCGCTTGATCGGCCGTTGGGGGAGCGCGCGATGCTGGTGCTGTGTGGTCGGCGGGCCGGGCTGATTTCAGCCGTTACCCGGATCGTCTCTTTCGGGGCGACGACGTCGGCGCAACAAGACAGTTACCGGCGGCTCCTGGAGGTGGAAGCCAACTTCCTCGACGCCTCGCGCGTGGGCGCAACCATCGGGGAGGCGTTCGCCCGCGGCATCGCCGGATATCAGGAGTTCGGCTTCGCGGCCGATGAATGGCATCGGCACCACCAGGGCGGATTTAGCGGCTGGGAGTCCCGCGAGTACCCCGCGTACTCGGAGCACACGGACGTCATCGAAAAGAACTCCGTCATCGCGTGGAACCCCACCGCCGACGGACTCAAGGTGGAGGACACCATCGTGGCGCGGGGATCGGGCCCAGAACTGCTGGTGCACGATCCGCTCTGGCCGATGGTCGAAGTGAGGGGCCGGATGCGCCCCGCAATTCTGGAGCTGTGATGGGAACTGCGACGCTCGTGGGAACCGGTGTGGTTCTCTTCCTCGGATCGTTGATTCAGCGAGTGACGGGCATGGGCTTGGCGCTCGTGGCCTCGCCGCTGCTCGTGCTGGTGCTGGGAGCCACCACCGGGGTGCAGATGATTCAGGTGGTGGGCCTCGTTGTGTGCCTGGTCAGCGCCTGGATGCTGCGTCGCGACATCAACTACGGGCGCGTGGGGATCCTGCTCGCGGCGTCGCTCTTTGGCATCGTGCCGGGAAGCTGGATGGCACGCTCCCTGCCGTCCAGCTGGCTGATGATCGTCATTGGCTGTATCACCCTGCTGGCGCTGTTCTCGACAAGATTGTTGCAGCGCTCCAACGTGTTTACCGGGCGAAAAGGGACGGCGATCGCCGGGGGCCTCTCCGGCTTCATGAACGTGGCGGCGGGCGTGGGCGGGCCGCCCATGGTCATCTACGCGAACTCCACGAACTGGCTGTACTCCGAATACGTGGCCACGGTGCAGCTCTTCTTCGCTGGAGTCAACGTGCTCTCGCTGGTGGGGCGCGGTTTCCCGGTGGTCACCCACACGGCCTGGATCGTGGTGGTGGTGTCCGCGACCGTGGGGCTGCTCATCGGGCACCTCGTGGGGCACCGCATCAAGGACGACTTCGCCCGTAAAGCCATCTTCGTCATCGCGTTGCTCGGCTCGCTGGCCGCGGTGGTGCGCGGCGTGATGGCGCTTTAACGGGGTCGCGAACGTCCGGGACTCGCGAACCAATACGGAACTAAGGGCTTCTCAAGCTAACGAACTGCTAGGCCCCAGAACTTTTGGGACGTAAGAACTTTTGGAATCCAAGAACTTTACGAGAAAGGACAGATCAAGATGATCAAGAAAATTGCGGTGATCGGCGTTGGTCGTATGGGCGGAGGCATCGCTCGCAACCTGTGCCGCGGCGGCTTCGAGGTGACCGTCTTCGATTTTAATCCGGCGGCTGTCGAACTGTGTACGAAGGAGGGGGCGTCTGCGGCTGATAGCGTCGGCGCCGCCGTCGCCGGTCAGGATCTTGTGATCACCAGCCTGCCATTGCCGGAGACGGTGACAAGCGTGTACCAGGAGAACCTGGAACTCTCCCGCCCGGATGCCATCTGGATGGACGTCTCCACCATCGACCCGACCACCGCGCGCCAGGTGAGCGACGCGGTGCAGGCGAGCGGGCGCGAGTTCGTGGCCTGCCCGCTGGGCAAGGGCCCGGCCCAGGCAGAATCCGGCACGCTGCCCCTCTTCGTAGGCGGCAAGGAAAGCGTTGTGGAAGCGCTCGGCGAGGTGTTCGGCTGCATCGGCGAATCCACGCACTACCTGGGAACCGTCGAAGGAGCTACCGGCTTCAAGATCGTCTCCAACATGATCGGAATGGCCAACCTGTCCGCGCTGGCCGAGGGCTACGCGCTGTGCCGCGCCCTCGGAGTCGACGACGACGGCTTTGTGGCCGCGCTGCGCAACACCGGTGCGTGGTCGGCGCAAGCTGATCTGCGCTTGCCGTGGATGATCGCCGGGGACTTCGAGAACCGCTTCGGAGTAGACCTTGCCGTCAAGGACGTGCGGCTGGCGCTGGATGCCGCCGCCCGGCAGGGGATCGCCGCCCAGGTGGGCGCAGCAGGACTGATGAACCTCGTGGCAGCAAGCGCGCACGGCTTCGGTGGCGAGGACGTGGACGCGGTGCTGCGCGTCGTCGACCCGAAGACAAACGGGGCCTCTGGCCAGTAGGTATGGGCGCAGGCTGGTTGGTGAGAACCGGGCTGCTGGCCAGTCGAGCCCTGCACCGTTCTCGTGACGGCCGAACCCATTGGCGCAATCTCGAGGGAGAACGGGGGCTCTGGCCATTAAATGCGGTGTTAGTCGGTTGGTGAGGATGTGACTGCTGGCCAGTAGCGCGAGAGCTTCGGGTCACTAGCACCTGAGTCGCCAGCCAGAAGTTATGTAGCTGCTGGCTAAGTCAGTCGATCATACGTCCGTATCTCCGCTCACGCAGGGCACAGTGTGTGGGCGGAGATACGGCGTCAATGATGAAGCGATTTTCATAGATGGGTGTGAGGACGATGGATGGATCTTCACGCATTCATTTAGGCGAACTCCGGTACCCTGTTCGATATGAAACAAGCTTCACTCGAGGATGAAATATCGCCGGCAAACTCCGCGCTCGCACGCCAGCAGGAAATACTGCGGCTTGTTGACGAG
The DNA here is from genome assembly GCA_039812645.1 of Actinomycetaceae bacterium. Classification (GTDB taxonomy): domain Bacteria; phylum Actinomycetota; class Actinomycetes; order Actinomycetales; family Actinomycetaceae; genus Ancrocorticia. The sequence goes on along the minus strand of JBDIAV010000093.1, from coordinate 920 downwards.
GAAGGCTTCGTCAGTGTCAGTGATCTCGCCTCCCGTTTGGACGTCTCGGACATGTCGATTCGTCGTGATGCTTTGGTGCTCAACGAACAAGGACTGGTGCGAAAGGTACGAGGTGGGCTCCTCCGTATCGCCGAGGAAGTTTCGTCAGGTACTACCTCTCGAAGCGACTCCGCGAGTGCGGCCCAGGAAGCCATAGCTCGGCGAGCGGTCCAGTTGGTGGGGGACACGGATGTCGTCGTTATTGATGCGGGACGGACGGCTTTCGAGTTCGCTAAAACTCTTCCGGAGTCTTTCCACGGAACAGTCATCTCCCACTCGCTGCCGGTGCTGGACTACCTGCAGCATCGCCCCGCCATCACCACGATCAGCCTGGGCGGCGAGCTGTTCCGGCGTAGTAGGGCCTTCGTAGGTAGCTCCGCCATCAATGCCACTAAGGAGTTGCGTGCTACCACCTTCTTCATGGGAGCAGCAGGGGCGGATGTCTCAGGAATTTATGCCTCGTTGGACATCGAGAAGGAACTCAAGCGTGCGCTTGTAGGCATCGCGCAGGAGGTGGTGCTGCTCGTTGAGCATTCGAAGTTCGAGGTGATGGCCCCCGTGTTCCTCACCGACTGGGACTCGCGATTCTCTGTGGTGTGCGACGAGCTGCCGAACCCTCAGGAAGTGGCCGCGCTTGAAGCCAAGGGCGTCACCTTCTACACCGCCTGAGTGAAATTTTGTGGCGGTGAGAGCGGGCTATGTGCCAATAATGGCACATAGCCCGCTCTCACCGCCATGAAATCACGGGGATCGGATTTACTGGTCGTCCAACTGCTCAAAGATGTGCGGGAACAGCGGGCACACCACGGCCAGCGAGTCCTTGACACCGCCACGCGAGCCAGGTGCGTTGATGATGAGCACCCCGCCCGGGCCGCGATGGG